>JANXWR010000107.1 GCA_025351025.1 Burkholderiales bacterium
CGTCGGAGTGCAGGCCGGCCCACTGGCGGACCGCTGCATCCCACTCGATGCCGGCCGGGCTGTAGGGACGGCCCTTCACGTACGCCAGCGTCGTCTCGTCGACGCCGATGAGGCCGGCTCGCGCACCGGCCTCGATGGCCATGTTGCACACCGTCATCCGGCCTTCCATCGACAGCGCCCGCATCGCCGCGCCGGCGAACTCGATGGTGTAGCCGGTGCCGCCCGCCGTGCCGATCTTGCCGATGATGGCCAGCGCGATGTCCTTGGCCGAGCAGCCGCGCGGCAGCTTGCCTTCGACCCGGACCAGCATGTTCTTCGCCTTGCGCGCGAGCAGCGTCTGCGTCGCCAGCACGTGCTCGACCTCGCTCGTGCCGATGCCGTGCGCGAGCGCGCCGAAGGCGCCGTGCGTCGAGGTGTGCGAGTCGCCGCAGACGACGGTCATGCCGGGCAGCGTCGCGCCCTGCTCCGGGCCGATGACGTGGACGATGCCCTGGCGCAGGTCGTTCATCTTGAACTGCGTCACGCCCCACTTGTCGCAGTTGGCGTCGAGGGTGTCGACCTGCAGCTTCGAGATCGGATCGGCGATGCCGCGCGAGCGATCGGTGGTCGGCACGTTGTGGTCGCTCACCGCCAGGTTGGCCGAGACGCGCCAGACCTTGCGCCCGGCCTGCTCGATGCCGTCGAAGGCCTGCGGGCTGGTCACCTCGTGGACGAGATGGCGGTCGATGTAGAGCAGCGTCGTGCCATCGTCTTCGCTGTGCACGACGTGCTCATCCCACAGCTTGTCGTAGAGCGTGCGCTGCATCGCCATCAACCTCGTTTTGCGATCGGCACGACCTGGCGCTGGGTCGCGCCGGTGAAGAGCTGGCGCGGCCGGCCGATCTTGTATTCGGGGTCGCCGATCATCTCGTTGAGCTGCGCGATCCAGCCGACGGTGCGCGCCAGCGCGAAGATGGCCGTGAACAGGCTCACCGGAATGCCGATCGCGCGCTGCACGATGCCGGAATAGAAGTCGACGTTCGGGTAGAGCTTGCGCGCCACGAAGTACTCGTCCTCGAGGGCGATCTTCTCCAGCGACATGGCCAGCTTGAAGATCGGGTCGTCGTGCAGGCCGAGCGCGTCGAGCACCTCGTGGCAGGTCTCGCGCATCAGCTTGGCGCGCGGGTCGTAGTTCTTGTAGACGCGATGGCCGAAGCCCATCAGCTTGATGCCGGAGTTCTTGTCCTTGACCTGCTTGACGAACTCGCCGATCTTCTCGACGCCGCCCGCCTTCTGCATGTCCTCGAGCATGTTCAGCGCCGCCTCGTTGGCGCCGCCGTGCGCCGGGCCCCACAAACAGGCGACGCCGGCGGCGATCGCCGCGAACGGGTTGGTGCCCGACGAACCGCACAGCCGCACCGTCGAGGTCGAGGCGTTCTGCTCGTGGTCGGCGTGCAGGATGAAGATGCGGTCCATCGCCCGCACCAGCACCTCGTTCGGCACGTACTCCTCGCAGGGTGTGGCGAACATCATGCGCATGAAGTTGCCGGCGTACGAGAGGTCGTTCTTCGGATAGATGTAGGGCTGGCCGACGGTGTACTTGTAGGCCATCGAGACCAGCGTCGGCATCTTGGCGATCAGGCGGATCGCCGAGATCGCGCGGTGCTCGGGGTTATGGATGTCGGTCGAGTCGTGATAGAAGGCCGAGAGGGCGCCGACCAGGCCGGTCATGATCGCCATCGGATGCGCGTCGCGGCGAAAGCCGCGCAGAAAAAATTGCATCTGCTCGTTGACCATCGTGTGGTGCGTGACGAGATGCGAGAACTCGGACTTCTGGTCCGCGCTCGGCAGCTCGCCGTTGAGCAGCAGGTAGCAGGTCTCGAGAAAGTCGCACTGCGTCGCCAGCTGCTCGATCGGGTAGCCGCGGTAGAGCAACTCGCCCTTGTCGCCGTCGATGTAGGTGATGGTCGAGTTGCACGATGCCGTCGAGAGAAAGCCCGGGTCGTAGGTGAACTTGCCGACCTGACCGTAGAGCTTGCGGATGTCGATCACATCGGGGCCGATCGTCCCCTTGTAGATCGGCAGCTCCATGCTGGGGCTGCCGTCCGAGAACGAAAGAGTGGCTTTGACGTCCGACGGGGTCATGGCGAGGTCCTCGAAAAAATGGTCGTAGGCAATGGGAGGTCGGGCCTTGTCTCCTGCGCCCTGACGGCCTCGAGCACCTGATGAACCTCGCGCCGGTCGAGGTTCGCGGTCGGCTTCTGGCGGCCGAGAAAGAGGTCGAGCAAATCGTTGTCGGCGAGCTGCATGAGCAGCGTGAGGCCGTTCGCCTCGGCCTGCGTGACCGGGCTCGGGCGCTTGAACAGGCGCTCGATGAGCAGGTCGTTCTCGAGCAGGCCGCGGCGGCAGCGCCAGCGCAGCTTGCTCAACGCGCGATCGTCGATCGCGCGTTCCGATGACCCGCGATCGAAGGTCGCCACGGCGCCCGCGTCCATCACACCGCCCGCCTCACCATCAGCTCCTTGATCTTGCCGATCGCACGAGTCGGGTTCAGCCCCTTCGGGCAGACGTCGACGCAGTTCATGATCGTGTGGCAGCGGAACAGGCGGTACGGGTCCTCGAGGTTGTCGAGACGATCGCCGGTGGCCTGGTCGCGGCTGTCGGAGATGAAGCGGTAGGCCTGCAAGAGACCGGCCGGGCCGACGAACTTGTCCGGGTTCCACCAGAAGCTCGGGCAGGCCGTCGAGCAGCTCGCGCACAGGATGCATTCGTAGAGGCCGTTCAGCTCGTCGCGCTCCTCGGGCGACTGCAGGCGCTCCTTCTCCGGCGGCACCTCGTCGTTGATGAGATAAGGCTTAATCGAATCGTACTGCTTGAAGAACTGCGTCATGTCGACGATCAGGTCGCGGATCACGGGCAGCCCGGGTAGCGGCTTGAGGACGATCGGGTCGCTCAGCATGCGCATGTTCGTCAGGCAGGCGAGGCCGTTCTTGCCGTTGATGTTCATCGCGTCGGAGCCGCACACGCCCTCGCGGCACGAGCGCCGGAAGCTCAAGGACGGGTCCTGCGCCTTCAGCTTCATCAAGGCGTCGAGCAGCATGCGCTCGCTGCCGTCGAGCTCGACCTCGTGCGTCTGCATCGACGGCGCGGCGCCGCTCTCGGGGTCGTAGCGGTAGATCTTGAAGGTGCGCTTCGTCATGGTGGGC
>JANXWR010000360.1 GCA_025351025.1 Burkholderiales bacterium
TGGATCGGCGGCGGCGTCGCGAATCAGCTGTGGCAGCTCATTTCGGTGAATCTTTACCTCGCAGCGCAGCGCTTCCTCGCCATCGTGGATTAGCGCACGGCATCCGGAGTCGCCCAGCTTGTACTCGTGGTCACCCGTTGCCTCGCGACTATTAAGGCCGACGCGCACGAGCCCGGACTTGGCGAGTGCGTAGTACGCGACCAAGCAGTCGATGCCGTTGGGAAGCAGCACGCCGACGCGGTCGCCCGGCACAAGTCCGACGTTCAGCAGGGCCTTGCCGAGCCGGTCCGTCAGGCGATCGAACTCGCGGAAGCTGACAGTCTGCACGCCCTCAGACAGGCAGGGTGCATCTCCGTATTGCAGCGCAGAGCGACGAATCAGAGATCCAATCTGCATGAGGCACCTAACAGGCTGATGAAAAAGCCTTGAATACGCCCCACGCCGCGCTATGCAAGTGTTGATGTGTTGAACTAGAGAAAAAGCAATGCGTGGTCATGTAGCCTCTCAATCGAACATGTTCAACGACTTCTCAGCGGAGGGACGTGTGCCGGCCATAGCAACCGTTGCGCTCGATCAAAGCGTACACCGATGCCGCGCCTAAGCAGTCGCCCGATGCTCAATCGAATGTACAGCGAGATTGGCCGGCTGTCGATTCCGCCGGAGCGGTTGCTAACGGGCAGTAGCTGACCAGACTGTATTCGGAACCAAGTGATCGGCTTTCGCTCCTTCAATGCGGTGGTGCGCGAAGCGCGCCGTCTGAAACTGCTCGTAGACGGGCGCTTCAACGTTGGTGGTACGTTGATCGAGGCCTGCGCCTCGCTCAAATCTTTTTAGAACTAAGGGTGGTGGTCGCTCGGGGCCCGACGCTGATGGGAATCACGACTTCAAGGCGCCGGCGGCGCAACGATACGCACGCAAGCACGAAGGACCGGAGATTTAAGCTCTTGCGAAAATCATTGGGTAGGGAAGCCAAGCTGTGCTTGCGGATGGACAATCGCCACCGATCTGATCAGCGATGTGAGCCTCGGCCCGTCGTTGGCGTGACCGAGTCCTGAGGCTGCTGGCAAGGCGGCGACGCAAGCGGCTTCGGCCCAGGAGTAAGTATTCGGTGGGTGGCGTGTCAGTGCTGACGGCAAATCGGCAAGCAGGACAACTGTCAGGTAGTGGTAATCCTTTCGGTAGCGAACGAGTGGGCCTGCCAATCGACTGTACTCGCCGCGATTGGACCGAGGACTCGCAGGCGATGTACCCGCTGTGGTGGACTTTGCGACGAAGCCGGTGATAGCGCTGGGGCAATTGAAGTGCACCCGAGCCCAGCAAGTGCCGGCCGGTTTGGTGCTCGCGGACGCACGGTACGTGGGGAACGATGCGGATTTGCACGGCGACATCAGTGCCTTGGGACTTTCGCCTAAGAGGCGGGGAGCGAAGGCGGCACGACGCTGTAGACGCAAGGCCACAAGCCGCTCCCGGCGCGCGGATGTTGCGGCCGCCCCCCCTTCGCAACAAAGTCCGACCCGGCGAGTAGTGCGGGATCGAGCGGCCGTTCGACGCGACCGAGCCGACGAAGTACTGGCTCTCGACGCTGCCGGAGAGGATCACGTCCAAGCGGCTCATTCGTCAGATCAAGCTGCGCTGGCGCATTGAGCGCGGTTACCAGGAGCGAAAGCAGGAACTCGGCTTGGGTCAACGCGCCAAGAAAACACTGCGCTGCGAAAGCCGACCTCAAGCTGCGGCCCGCCGGGACCCAAAAGTTTCGGCCCGCGACGCTTTCTCCGTCGGAGTGAACGCCATACTGCCGACTCGATTAGAACCATGCAGCTTAGACGCGCAGCGCTATCCGTTTGCTGCCGATCCGTGCACGCTGCCGGCAAAACGTGGCCGTAGGTAACTTATGTAGGGTCATTGGCAACGTGATATAAGGATGACAGAGAAGATTGTAGGACAATCTGAGACTGAAGGGACGCGCAGTCGGACGCGTCAGCGTGCGAATTGCGCAACGCGGCCCAGCAAACATATCTGCGGAGGCATGAACCTTTGTGCTGAACAACCAACTCCGTCGATCGCAGTACAGCATCGACGTATGCAGTTCCCGAGACGCTTGGACCCATGGCGCCGCGCTTAGAGGCTGGGATCATCAGTACGGGCAGGTACGGCCGGGCGCCTTCACGGGCATGTTCAATGTCGCCTGGCTTGGTCCCGTGCAGCTGGTCTACGAGCGGGTCGACCACGCTTTCAATTACCGAGGCAGGGCATGGAAGGGGGCACGGATTTTCTTCTCCTACCTGTTACCCAGCGGCGGCATCTTCTACGACAACCGCTCGGTCGGTGCGGGCGGCCTAACGACTCACCGCTGGGACGCAGTCGAGCGGGTCAGCTGCAACCGCCAGATGGAGCTTGTGCTGGTCGCGATCGACGAGCAGTTCTTAACAGAGTATTTGGCGGCGGTACCGGGGCTCGAGCATCTAACGCGCAACGGCGCCCCGGCGTGCTACGCGCCGGCGCAGTCGCTGATCAGCACGTTCCAGCGCACTGTGTGCGGCGTGCTGCAGGAATTGGTCGAGCAGCCGGCGCTGCTCAGGAACGAGCGCACCCGCGTCGGGCTCCAACAGCGGGTGCTGGACACGATCATCCAAGTCGTAGCCGACCCGCAGGCCGGGACCGGCCGCCTTTCGGCGCCATTGACGCGAGCGTACATCGCAGGTCGCGCGATCGACTTCATCGAGTCTAGGCTCGCGGACCCGATCTCGATTCGCGATATCTGTGCGAGGATCCGCATCTGTCCGCGGACGCTGTCCTATGCCTTTTCGGAAGTGTTAGGCACTTCGCCCAAATCGTACCTGCTCGCGGCACGGCTTAATAAGGTGCAGCGGGACCTAGCCGACGCGCGCGTACATGGCTCGATCCAGGGCATCGCCACACGTTGGGGGTTCTCGCACATGGGGCGCTTCGCGCAGTACTACCGCGCGGCGTTCGGCGAACGGCCATCGGATACTTACCGCGCGCGCTCGTTTCAGCTCGTGGGTGAGGCGCCCTGGCTAGCCGGAAGTTCCGAGCCGCAGGTGTCGGTATTGCTCGGCAGCGCAACAAGCTGACGGGTCCTACCGTGTCGCCTGGATGGCGACAAGGCGAGAGTATGCCGCAGCAAGCGGCGTAGGAGATGAGAGAGGGTGGCGCGGGCCGCCCGGCCTCTCGCAATCGGCTTGCAGGAGCAGGTTGCAAACCACCGCAAGCGGCTGGGGTCAAAAGCCCCGGTCGTGAGCGTTGCGGAAAAGGTGCCTTGAGGCATCAGGTGAGAACCGCGGAAGGCGAATACACGTGAACTGCCGTTCAATTGTCGTAACGCGTGAGATGACGTCGAAACCGGGCGTTCTCGTTAACCCGGGATCAGCATGGCGGGTGCCTGCCTATTGGCCATGCGACGTCCGGCATAGAGGCAGCGCCAGCTCGGTTCGGGCTCTTACGTTGAACTGCGGGAACCTTCGATTGCGATGGCAAGGGAAAGGCACAAGCGCCAAACGCGAGGCCGACAGTACCGAGGCGCAATCAAGGGACGGAGCGGCTCGTAGTAGTGATGAAGTCACTGTAATGGTGATGGAGCGAAGGGGTCGCGTCATTCGGTCAGGCGCCGGGGTCAACCGCGCGAGCGGGAGGAGCCTTGGTATATGACAAGGCCGTTCGTCATTCCCAAGCGGCTCGTCTGGGAGGCATTCCAACGGGTCAAGGCCAATGGCGGCAGTGCCGGTGTGGATCAAGAATCGATCGAAATGTTCGAGAGGAAGCTTGGCGACAACCTGTATCAGCTGTGGAATCGGATGGGCTCCGGCAGCTACTTTCCGCCGCCGGTGAAGGCCGTACCGATACCGAAGAAGAGCGGGGGCACGCGCGTATTGGGCGTGCCGACGGTCGCTGATCGAGTGGCACAGACGGTGGTCAAGAAGGTCCTCGAGCCGATGCTCGAGCCGGTCTTTGACGGCAATTCCTACGGATACCGCCCGGGGCGCTCGGCCCTGGACGCGGTCGCCGTAGTGAGGCGGCGAAGCTGGGACTACGACTGGGTTGTCGAGTTCGACATCAAAGGGTTGTTCGACAACATTGACCACGAGTTGCTCATGCGAGCGGTACGAAAGCACTGCAGTGTGCCGTGGGTCCTTCTGTACGTCGAAAGATGGCTGAAGGCGCCCATGGAAATTGAGGGAAAGCGAGTTGCGCGTGATCGGGGCACTCCTCAGGGAGGCGTCGTCAGTCCGCTGCTCGCCAATCTCTTCTTGCACTACGCGATTGACCGGTGGATACGGGGGCACCTCCCGGCCGTTCGGCTT
>JANXWR010000375.1 GCA_025351025.1 Burkholderiales bacterium
AATTCAAGCAAGGCATTCCGCAAGACCGCGAGATCGTGCGCCGCGACGGCTTCGAGATTTCGCCGATGAAGGTCACCGGCGAAACTGAAAAACGCGGCACCGAGGTGCACTTTCTGCCTGATCTGGAAATCTTCTCGAACATCGATTTCCACTACGACATCATCGCCAAGAAGCTGCGCGAACTGAGCTTCCTGAACAACGGCGTGAAGATCCGCCTGCTCGACGAGCGCAACAACCGGTCAGACACCTTCGCGTACGCCGGCGGCGTGAAAGGCTTCGTCGAGTTCATCAATACCGGCAAGAAGGTGCTGCATCCGAAGGTGTTCAGCGCCACCGGCCAGAAGGCGAGCGACCAGCACACCGTCATCACCAGCGAAGTGGCGATGCAGTGGAACGACGGCTACAGCGAAAACGTCCTCTGCTTCACCAACAACATCCCGCAGCGCGACGGCGGCACCCACCTGACGGGGCTGCGCGCGGCGATGACGCGCGTCATCAACAAGTACATCGAGGACAACGAGCTGGCCAAGAAGGCCAAGGTCGAGGTCACCGGCGACGACATGCGCGAGGGCCTGACCTGCGTTCTCTCGGTCAAGGTGCCGGAGCCGAAGTTCTCGAGCCAGACCAAGGACAAGCTCGTCTCCAGCGAAGTGCGCGGCCCGGTCGAAGACGTCGTGAGCAAGGCGCTCAACGACTACCTGCTCGAGAACCCGATCGACGCCAGGATCATCTGCGGCAAGATCGTCGACGCCGCCCGCGCCCGCGAGGCGGCTCGCAAGGCGCGCGAGATGACGCGCAGAAAAGGCGTGCTCGACGGCATGGGCCTGCCCGGCAAGCTCGCCGATTGCCAGGAGAAGGATCCGGCGCTCTGCGAGATCTACATCGTCGAGGGCGACTCCGCCGGCGGCTCCGCCAAGCAAGGCCGCGATCGCAAGTTCCAGGCGATCCTGCCCTTGCGCGGCAAGATCCTCAACGTCGAGAAGGCACGCTACGAGAAGCTGCTCACGAGCAACGAGATCCTGACCCTCATCACGGCGCTGGGCACCGGTATCGGCAAGGGCACCGGCGGCGACGACTTCAACGTCGAGAAGCTCCGCTACCACCGCATCATCATCATGACTGACGCCGACGTCGACGGCGCGCACATCCGCACCCTGCTCCTGACGTTCCTGTTCCGGCAGATGCCCGAGCTGGTCGAGCGCGGCCACATCTACATCGCCCAACCACCGCTCTACAAGGTCAAGTTCGGCAAGGACGAGCAGTACCTGAAGGACGGCCACGAGCTCGACGCCTACCTCATGCGCGTCGCCCTGAAGGACGCGCGGCTCGAGACCGGCGACACCGACGCGGCCGGCGGCCCGACGGTGCTCGAAGGCGAGACGCTCGAAGCGCTGGCGCGCCAGTACGTGCTGGCCAAGAACGTCGTCGAGCGGCTCGCCAACTGGATGGACGTCGACGCCCTGCGCGCGATCGCCAACGGCCTGGCGATCGACCTCGACAGCCTCGAGGCGGCCGAGGCCTCAGCGCGTGCGCTGGCCGCGGCCCTGATCGACGCCGAGGTCACCGCCGAGTTCGACGCGCGCACCGACAAGCACATCCTGCGCATCGGCCGCATGCATCACGGCAACGTCAAGTCGAGCGTCATCACCGCCGACTTCGTCCATGGCGCCGACTACGAGGCCTTGAGCACGGCGGGCCGCACCTTTCGCGGCCTGGTCGGTCCCGGCGCCATCGTCAAGCGCGGCGAAGGCGATCGCCAGAAGGAGGCGAAGGTCGGCGACTTCCGCGAGGCGATGGCCTGGCTGGTGCAGCAGGCCGAGGGCGCGGTCTCGCGCCAGCGCTACAAAGGTCTCGGCGAAATGAATCCGGCCCAGCTCTGGGAAACGACGATGGATCCGACGGTGCGCAGGCTGCTGCGCATTCAGCTCGACGACGCGCTCGAGGCCGACCGCGTCTTCACGATGCTGATGGGCGACGAGGTCGAGCCGCGCCGCCAGTTCATCGAGACCAACGCGCTGCGCGTTGCCAACATCGACGTCTGATCGGCCTCGGGCCGTGCGGCCGGGCGCGCCGCGTGGGCGAGCAACAGGACGACGACGCAGCCGAGCACGGCATGTTCTTCACCCGCGGCCGCAGTGATCGAGGGTCAGCTCGGGCACGTTGACCGCCGCGGTCAACGTGTTAGCCGACGACGGCCGCGCTTTGCACGGCGTAGAGGGATCGATGGCCGCAGCAGCATGAGCGTGCCGAGGGCGACATTGAGCGCGCATGAGGCGGCCAACGCCGCGTAGCCGGCGCTGCCGGCGAAACCGCAGCGCGCCAGCAGGTCGAGCACGCCCGAGCGCGCTGGCCACCAGGCGCTGATCGCCGCGGTGTAGATCCAGACAAAGGCGAGCGCCATGCGCAGCGCCAGATCGATCGGCGCCGCCAGCTCGACGCGCGCATCGATGGCCGGCCGTGGCGGCGTCACAGCCAGGCCGTCCGCCGATCGCGGCGTCGAGCTCGAGCGCGGGCAGCGCTTCGTCGGCGAGCCGTTTGCTGCGACCGCGTTGCCGACGCAGCCGCCGGCGCCGCAGACCAGGATGTTCATGACTTCGACTCTTCACGCGTCGCGGTGCCTTCGTGAGGAGCTCGGCAAGCCCCGGCGGCGCAAGCCTTCATGTCGGCCGGGGCACGCCGCGCGCTTCGTTCGCGCAGCGCGACGATGCACGGCGCCAGCCCCCGCGAGACGGGCTTGCGGTGGCGCGCGAAGAGGCGATAGGCGGCGTCGAACACAGGCCGCAGCGGCGCCGCCGAGGAAGGCCGGAGCGCCCAACCCAGGCCGGCGGCGGCATAAGCCAGGCGCAACACGGCCATGCCGCGAACGACCGAACCATCGGGCCGCAGCGCGTGGATGGCGGCGTCCAGCTCGGCCAGCGTCAGGCCGAACCGCGTCGCATCGAACCCCGGCGCAGACATGTCGACGAGCACCAGCCGGCGGTCGGTGTAGCGCGTGTGCAGGTGGTCCATCTCCAGGGCGCAGACCGGGCACGACGCGTCGTAGAAGATCGTCAGTGGGTAGTCGGCGCGCATTTCTGGCCTTTCGTTTGTTTCGGCAGTCAGAGAAAGCAGGCGTTCGATCAAGGCCGCAATATCTCGGCCGCCGTCATGTCGTCGCCGCGACGCGTCGCGTTGCCCTTGCCAAGCAACTTCTTGATCCGTGCGCCGAGCTTCAGGACCTGGCTCAAGGTCTCGGTGTCGAGCTTGAGCATCTCCTCGCCCCAGGCCGTGAGCGTCTCCAGGAGCTCCAGGGTTTCTTCCATCCGGCGCTTCACCTCGACCGGCTCATGGCGCATCGCAGCATCGGCAAGCAATCGACGAAGCACGGTGATCGTCGGAGCGATCTCACGTTTTTGGCGCTCTCTGGCAATAGTGCGCATTAACTCCCAAACATGCGTAGAGGTTTCGTAGTGATCGCGCCGGTCTCCGCTCAGATGGACCAGGCGGACCAAGCTCCAGCCCTGCAGCTCGCGAAAGCTGTTGCTGACGTTGGAGCGTGCGACCTCCAGCGTCTCGACGATCTCGTCGGCATGCATCGGTCGCCCGGTGATGTAGAGCAGGGCATGAATCTGCGCCACTCATCATCTAATTCTGTCAAGACAGAAATAGATGATGGATCAGCCACCCTTCAGGATCCTGAAATGGCGGCGGCACGGCAAATGCCGCGAGCCAGCAGGAGCCTCTGCCATGCTTGAAAAACTACCCGACATCGTCGGTCAGGCCTTGCGCGGCCAGCGCGCCGGTCTCTACAAGACGGCGTTTCACGCCGTAGATCTGCGCGCCGGCATGGCTTCGATCGCCGTGACCAGCCTCGCCTTTGCCGACCATGCTCCGATCCCCGAGCGTTACACCGCCGACGGTGTAGGGGTATCGCCGCCGCTGCAATGGAGCGGCGTGCCGACGCAAGCGGCTTCCGTCCTTCTGATCGTCGAAGACGCCGACGCGCCGACGCCGCATCCGCTGGTGCACGCCATCATCGTCGATCTCGAGGGCGGCGATGGCGCCTTGGCGGAGGCCTCCCTGCCCAGCCACGGCCACGCCGGGGCCGGCCTGAAGATCGGCCGCAACTCGTACCTGCAGGCGAGCTGGATGCCGCCCGATCCGCCACCCGGCCATGGCGTGCATCGCTACCTGTTCCAGGTCTTCGCGCTCGAGGCCGGCCCGAGCTTTGGCGAGGCGCCGGGCCGCGACGCGGTGCTCGGCGCCATCGCGGCGCACGGCCTGGCCAGCGGCTGCCTGATCGGGATCTACGAGCGGCGTGACGGATCGATCGCCGCGCCGGTCGACGAAGAAGGCGTCTCCGTGCCGACGCTATCGCTGCCGAGCGCCGCCTGATCAGCGGCCGGGCGGCGCAGCGGCGTCGGCCGAGTCGAACAGGTCACTGGCGCCGTCGAGCCGGGCATCCTCGATCGTCAACAGGCGCCGCTTGGTCGTCGTCCCGCCCGGTGCCGAGAAGCCGCCGAGCTGGCCGCCGGCGGCGACGATGCGATGACAAGGAACGACGATGGGAAAGGGATTGCGACCCAGCGACTGGCCGATCTCTCGCGCCGTCGCCGTCGGGCCGACGCGCTCGGCGAGCGCCGCATAGGTGATGACGCGTCCGGGTGGGATCGTTCGCGCGGCGCTGTAGACACAGGCGTCGAAGACGTCGAGCGTCGTGTCGTCGATGGGGATGTCGGTCAGGTCGGTCCGCTCGCCGCGCAGCAGCGCCGTGATCGCGCCGATGGCCTGCTCCATCGTCACCTGCGGCCGCGCTTCGACGACACCGGGCCGACGACTGACGATGCGCGCGCGCAAGCGAGCGGCCGATGCGTCGGGCAGCCAGACGCCGATCAGGCCGACCGCGTTCCAGGCGATGGCGCAATCGCCGATCGCGGTTGGAAAGATCGTGAAGGCGGAGGCCATGAAAGCCATCCTAGCGTCGAAATGCGACCGGTGCGCCGGCGAAACGCGCGCGGCCAAGCGTCAGGATTTCGCGGCCGATGCCTTGGCGCAAGCCCGCACTCGCGCCTTGGCGACGGCATCGCTGGACAATCGCGTCGTGCCCAGAAACCTCTTTCACCACGGCCGGCGACTCAGTTGCGGCATCGTCATTTTTGCGCCGACCCGCGAGCTCCTGCTCTGCCACGTCACCGGCCAGCGCCACTGGGATCTGCCCAAGGGCGGCATCAACGACGGCGAGACGCCGCGCCAGGCGGCGGTGCGCGAAACCGCCGAAGAAGCCGGCCTCGTCTTCGCTCCCGACGCGCTACTCGACCTCGGCCGCTTCGGCTATACGGCGAAAAAGGACCTGCATCTGTTCGCCACCTGGTCGGAGCGCGTCGATCCGAAGCGCCTCTGTTGCGAAAGCACATTTGTCGAGCGCGGCTCGAGCCGGCGCCTGCCCGAGATGGACGGCTTCGGCTGGTTCGCGCTCGACCGCATCGCCGAGCTCTGCACGCCGCGCATGGCGACCGTGCTGTCGACGTCGATCGATCTCGCCACCGTGATGGACCGTTTCCTGTCGGCGCCCGACCGCCTCGCCGCCTGAGCGGAGCGCGCAGCGCGCGCTATCGCGTCACGAGCCTGAGGCCGAAGCCGATCATGAAGACGCCGGCGAGCCGGCTCAGCGCGCGCGTCACTTTAGGGTTGGCGCGCAGCCGTTCAGCCAGCGTATGGGTGAGCACCGTGACGATCAGGCCGTAGAGGAAAGTCAGCGCCGCGATCGTCGCCGCCATCACCGCGAAGGTGAGCAGGCCGGCGTGCCGTGCCGGGTCGACGAAGAGCGGGAAGAAGGCCATGTAGAAGACGATCGCCTTCGGATTGAGGATCGTGATCGCGAAGGCCTGGCGGAAGTACTGGCCGGTGCGGATGTGCAGCACCGGCTTGTCGCCCGGTTTGGCCAGGATCATGCGCAGGCCCAGCCAGGCCAGGTAGCCGGCACCCAGCCATTGCACGCCCCGAAACGCTGGTGGATACGCCGCCAGCAACGCGGCGACGCCGGCCACCGCCAGCCACATGAGGACCTGGTCGCCGCCGATGACGCCGAGCGTTGCGGCCAGGCCGCCGCGCACGCCGCCCTTGCCGGTGGACGTGATGAGGGCAAGGTTGCCCGGTCCCGGGATCATCAGGAAGACGATCACGGCGACGACGAAGGACGCGTAGTCGGCGATACCGAAGAACATGGGGACGGAGTGTCGCGCAGGTCGCTGCTGCTGTCTCTCGGGGACAATCGCGAGGTGACGCCGCTCGACGATTTTCTCTCTGCCGTCGATCGGGCTATCGAGGTCGGCGGATTTACATCGCTCGTCTTGTCGAAGCAGCTCGCCGCTGCTGGCGACCTCGAAAGCGTCCGCATCCGCTGCATCGAGCTGCGCGGCGCACCGACCCTGTCGTTCGTCTACCGCCACGCGACCCGCGACGAGACGTACAACCTCGATCACGCCGCCGGCCGTGCCGCCATCGCCGCCCTGATCGATCCGGCCGGCGCGCCGTCATTCGCGCATGCGACGCTGCATGACGGCGCAGAAGAGCTGCAACTGCGCCTAAGCCGCAAGGGCAAGCAGGCGCTCGTTCGCTCAGCGCGCGCCGCCGGCGACTCCAGCGACGGATCGGCGATGGCGCACGACCGCAGCAAGACGCGCGCCCTGTCGCTCGATTTGCCCTTTCTCGTCGATCTTGGCATCACCGACGACCGGCATCGTCTCATCCCTTCGATGGCGCGCAAGTGGAAGCAGATCGACAAGTTCCTAGAGGTGCTCGATCACGCCCTCGACAGCACCGGCGTGACCGGAGACCGGGCGCTCCGCGTCGTCGACTTCGGCTGCGGCAAGGGCTACCTCACCTTCGCCGTGCACGAGCATCTGCGCCGGCGCTTCGGCGTGGCGCCGCAGGTCATCGGCGTCGAGCTGCGCGCCGATCTGGTCGACCTGTGCAACCGCGCCGCCGAACGCTCGCAATGCGAAGGGCTACGCTTCGTCCAGGGCGATCTGCGCAGCGTCGATCCCGAGGCGGTCGACGTCATGATCGCCTTGCACGCCTGCGACACGGCGACCGACCACGCGCTCGATCTCGGCCTGCGCGCAGGCGCGCGCATCCTCGTCGCGTCGCCCTGCTGTCACAAGGAGCTGCGCCCGCAGATGACGAGCCCGCGACCGCTCGGGCCGCTGTTCCGGCACGGCATCCACCTTGGCCAGGAAGCGGAAATGGTCACCGACAGCTTGCGCGCCTTGTTCCTGGAAGCGTCCGGCTATGAGGCGAAGGTGTTCGAATTCGTTTCGCTCGAACACACGAGCAAGAACAAGATGATCCTGGCGACGCGGCGCGATGGCGATCACGTCGGCGCGGCGGACCGCGCCCGGTCCGAGGCCGACGCCATCAAGTCCTTCTACGGCATCCGCGAGCAGTGCCTCGAGGGGCTGCTGCGCGAGCGCGCCGCGCTATAGGGCCTGTTCACCCGAAGGGCCGGGCTGTAGCGGGCCCTAGCTATCCGCAGGGAATGATCTTGAATTCGACGCGCCGGTCGAGTGCGTCAACGGCGTTGTCGGTGCCGCTGCCGACGATGTTCTGGCGAAAGCCCATGCCGACGGTCTTGGTGCGCGCACCGAGCGCCGCCGCCTCGCCCGAGAGGCGCTGGCGGATGACGTTGGCACGCTGCAGCGAGAGCGCATCGTTCGACTGCTCCGAGCCGGTCTTGCTGGTGTGGCCGACGATGTTCATGCAGACCCTGGCGGCCGTGCCTTCCTTGCCGATCTGCCTCAGCCACATCGCATAGGGGCCGCTCACCTTGCTGTCGGACCAGAAGTCGGTCGTGCCCGGGTTGAACAGGAACTTCACGCCGAGCTCGTTGTAGGCGATGCCGAGGGCGACGACGCGGCCGAAGGCCTGCTCGGCCTCGGCCATGCGGCCGAGCTTGAAGGTCGTGAGGTAGATGCCGTTCAGGACGCGCAGCTGCTCGCCGGTCGGCGTGGCCAGCGCGCTGCGGTATTGGCCGAGCGCCTCGACGTAGCGCTCCTGGTTGTAGAGCGTCGTCGCTTCGTTGATGAGCGTCGCGGAGGCGATGCGCTCGAGGTAGAACGCGTCGCCGCGCTGGCCGGGCGGCGTCACCGAGGTGCGCGTATAGCCTTCGATGACCTTGTCCTTGACCAGCACCGGGCTGTCGCGGTAGTAGGCGAGCGGCGTGTGGTCCAGGCCCTCGTCCTTGGCGACGGCGGAGGCCTGTGCCACGACGTTGCCGGTCTTCAGCTCGGTGAGGGCGAGGTTGATCTGCAGCGCGCGTTTTCGGTTCGAAGCGCCGCTGTCGATGCGCGTCATCGTGCCGGTGAGCAGGTACTGGGCGCGCGCCAGGTTCGCCGACTGGAAGGGCAGCACCTCGAACTGGTCGAACCTGGTCGCCAGCCGCTCGGTGACGCGGCTCTCGAGCAGCACGGTGGCCGCCGTCTGCTGGCCGGTCGCGGCGTCGAGCATCGGGTCGAGGACGACGCCGCGCTTGTTGAGCTTGGACTCGACCTTGGCGAGGAAGGCCGGCAGCTTCTGCGTCTGCCCGGCCAGGCCGTCGGTTGCTTGCGACACCGCCTGATCAAAGGGCAGCTCGTCGTTGAGATTGGTGGCCTGCGGCGTCGCGCAACCGGCCAAAGCGGCGATCAGGCTGGCGGCGGCCCCGGTCCACGCCGCGTTGCGCAGGGAGTTCGAGATCGAGAGTTTCATCTGCATTCCCTCTTCAGATACGCCGCCTCTTCGCTCGTCAAAGGCTCGAGCGAGGCCTTTTGCAGAATATCACTGCACCGGGAGCCGCCCCCGGGGTGGCGCGGCGCGACGGGCTTGGTCTCGACCGGCGGCTCGATGCGGGCCGGCTCGCGCCGGACCCGTGACGGCTCGACGAGCACCGGCTTCGTCTCGCGAATCGGCGGCTCGCGCCTTGGCTCGACGACCACCGGCCTGACTTCGACGACCGGTGCCGACGCGGCGTCGCTCCTCGGCGTCGCCGCGCTGGCCACCGGCGCGGGGACGTCGATCCGCGTCGGCGGCGCGATCGGAATCGCGACCGCACTCGCCGGTGCCGTGGTCGGCGCCGGCGCCGATGCAACGACGGGCGCGGACGCGACCGGCAGGGCGGGCGGCGGCAGCGCGGGGACGACGGCCGCCGAGGCTGCCGATACCGCCGGCGTGGCACCGCCGTCGCTGCGCGGCTGCATCCAGAAGTACACGCCGATGCCGACACCCGCTGCCACGAGGACTAGCGCCAGGCCGAGCATCGCGCCCTGGCGTTTGGCCGCGACCGGTGCGGTCGGGACGGGCTCTGGCAACGCTTGCCAGTCCGTTGGGTCGCGGCGCGGCGAGATCTCCGTCTGCAGCTCGGTCGGCGATATGGCCGCATCGGCGCCAGCCTGCGTCGCAGGCAGCGGCGGCTCGGGCGAACGGGCGAGCAGTTGCGTCGACAGCACCGGCGTCAGCGTGCCGGGCACGGTCGCGTAGCCGCGGTCTTCGGTGGGGGCGAAGGCCTCGTGGCTCAGCGTGCCGTACCCGCTCGACGGCGGCGCCGGCGCGACCGCGGGCAGGTCGGCGTCGAGCAGGGCGCGGAACTGCGCTTCGTTCTGCGGCCGGTCCTGCGGCTTGACGGCGAGCGCCGCATCAATCGCGCGCAGGAAGGCGTCGCCATAGCGGCCGGCGGCGGTGGCGGCGAGCGGCTCGAGCCGGTCATCCATGAGCCGCTCGACCGACGACATCGGCGTCTTGCCGGTGATCGCGTAGTAGACGACGCAGGCCAGCGCGTAGATGTCCGTCCAGGCGCCCTGCGACATCGAGGCGACGTCGCCGTACTGCTCGATCGGCGCATAACCGGGCTTCAGGACCACCGTCAGGGCGTGCGTCATGTCGCCGATGACGCGGCGCGCTGCGCCGAAGTCGAGCAATAGCGGGCCGGTAGAGGTGAGCAGGATGTTGTCGGGCGCGATGTCGCGGTGAAAGCACTGCGCCGCGTGCATCACCGTCAATGCGTCGAGCAGCGGGTTCAGCCAGGCGCGCAACTCGGCCTCGCTCGGCACGTGGCCGAGGTCGGCGAGTGCCGTCTTCAAGGTCGGCCCCTCGTAGAAGGGCATGGCCATGTAGGCGGTGCCGTTTTCTTCCCAGAACCGGTAGACCTTGACCAGCGACGCGTGGTCGAAGCGGGCGAGCAGCCGGGCCTCGTTGACGAAGCTCTTCAGTCCAGCCTTGAAGGTATCGAGATGGCGGTCGGACTTGACGACGATGGCCGACGATCCCGCCACCCGCGAGGCCATCGAGGCCGGCATGTACTCCTTGATCGCGACCTTGCGTTGCAGCGAATGGTCCCAGGCGAGGTAGACGATGCCGAAGCCGCCCTCACCGATCAGCCCGTTGATCTCGTAGTCGCGCAGGTAGGTGCCGATCGGCAGGGTGTGGCCGAGCGGCGCCGCTGCCGACCGCTGCGATCGCGGCCGGATGATCGTTCGCTCTTCGTCGTCTTCGTCAGGCGCGCTCATCCCGTCACCCTAGACCCTTTTTAGTCGCGTCCCGCCAAGCGGGATTCGCTGAGTCATCAGCGCGGGCAAGGCACGATCTTGAACTCGACCCGCCGGTCGAGCACGTCGAAGCCGTTGTCGGTGCCGCTGCCGACGATGTTCTGGCGAAAGCCCATGCCTTCGACCTGGGTCCGTGTCGCCAGCACCGGCTGCTCGTTGGTGAGGCGTTGCCGGATAGTTGTCGCTCGCTTGAGCGAGAGGGCGTCGTTGATGGCGGCCGGTCCGCTCTTGCTGGTGTGGCCGACGACCTTCATGCAGCTGCCCGCAGCGACGACGCCGCGCGCGATCTGGCGCAGCCACATCTGGTAGGCGCCGCTGATCTTGGGGTCGGCCCAGAACTCGACGCTGCCCGGGTTGAAGAGGAACTTCACCCCGAGCTCGTTGTAGGCGATGCCGAGCGCGACGATGCGGCCGAACGCCTGCTCGGCTTCGGCGGTGTTGCCGAGCTTGATGTTGGTCAGGTAGACGCCGCTCTCGGCGCGCAGCTGCTGCCCTTGCGGCGTCGCCAGCGCGGTCTGGTACTGGCCGAGGGCGTCCTGATAGCGCTCGGCGTTGTAGAGCGTCGTCGCCTCGGTGATCACGGTGCCGACGCCGATCCGCTCCATGTAGTACGGATCGGCGCGCTGGCCCGGCGGCGTCGACGTCGTGCGGGCGTAGCCTTCGATGACCTTGTCCTTGATCAGGACCGGGCTGTCCTTGTAGTAGCGCGACGGCGTGGCGTCGAGGTTTTCCTCGCGCGCCAGCGCCGACGCCTGGGCGACCACGAGTCCGCTGCGGATATCGGTGAGGGCGAGGCTCAGGCGCACCGTCGGCCTGGTTTCGGTGGTGACCCGCGTCATCGTGCCGGTCAGCAGGTACTGCGCCTTCGTCAGGCTGGCCGGCTGGAAAGGCAGGAACTCGAACTGCGGAAACTTCGCCGCCATGCGCTGCGTGACGCGCCGTTCGAACAGCAGCGTCGTCTCGGTCTGCTGGCCGGTGATCATGTCGAGCATCGGGTCGAGCACGATGCTGCGCCGGGACGTATTGGCGTCAGGCGTGCTCAGCGTCGATTCGATCTTGGCCAGGAACGAGGGCAGCTTGCCGGTCTGTGCGACCAGGTTGTCGGTCGCGTCGGCGGCCGCCTTTTCGAAGGTCTGCGGCTCCGACGAGGAGCAGGCGACGAGCAGCGCCATGACAGCCACGGCGAGCAAGGCGGCGAAGGAGCCGCGACTGCGGCGCACGAGGGCGGAGGCCTTCATTTGCACTCTCTCTTGAAAAAGTTGGTTTCGGCCGCGGTGATGCGTTCGAGCGAGGCCTTCTGCAGGATCTCGGTACAGCGCGCCTGGCGCTCGGCGGCGGTCGCCGGCGGTGAAAGGTCTTCCTGCGGCACGGGTGCCGCGATGGGCCCGGCGCCCCGTGGCGGCCCGGCGCGCGCGGCCGGCGGGGCGGCGATGGGCGTTGGCGCCGATGCCACCCTCGCGGTGGCGGGCACGGGCAGCGACGCAGTGGCCGCGGCGGGAGCGACCGTCGGCTTGGGCGATGCGAGCACGACCGGCGGCGACGTCGGCGCGCTGGTGCCGAGGCTGGTGCGCGCGGCGATCGGCGTCGCTGGCGCTGGCGCGGCGATCGTCTCCGGCGGCGCGGCGGCCGAGGCCGGGAGCGCAGGTGCGGATAGGACCGGCGCCGTGGCGACAGGACGGCCGGTCTGTCGCGCATAGAACTGCAGCGCCAGCGCGGCGATGCCGACCAGCGCGCCGGTGCCGGCGACCAGCCCGTAGAGCGCCCGCTTGCCGAAGATGCGGCGCACCGCGCCCGTGCCCATCCACGACGGCGAGCCCGCGGCCCCCCGAGGCGGCACGCTGTCGTTGCCTGCGCGCGACGCCGCCTTGCCGCGCTCGGCAGGCGTCGCCCGTGCCACCGCTGCGGCGGGCGCAGCGGGGCGGGCGCCGGGCTGGGCGACGCTGTCGCCCAGCGACATCAAGGGCCGATCGGGGACCGTGATCTCGCGCTCGCCGGCCCGGCCGCCGACGAAGGGCTCGTGCATCAGGTCGCGCGGCGGCGCGAGCTCGAGCGGCTCGCTCGCCTCGATGTCGCCCATCAGCGATCTGAACTGGAGGTGGTCGCGCGGCCGACGGTCCGGCTCGACCGCCAGTGCCGCGTCGATGGCGGCGAGGAAGGTTTCGCTGTACAGGCCGGCGGCGATCGCCGAGAGCGGCTGGACCAGATCTTCGGCGAGGCGGTCCGCGGCCGGCGCCGGCGGGCTGCCGGTGATCGCGGTGTAGACGACGGCGGCCAGCGCATAGAGATCGGTCCACGCGCCACGCGTCGTTTCGGCGGCGTTGCCGTACTGCTCGATCGCCGCGAAGCCCGGCTTGAGCGCGGCCGCGGGGGTGTGGTCGAGCGCAGCGATCGTGTGCTCGGCGGCGCCGAAGCCGAACAGGACTGGGCCGATCGGCGTCAGGACGATGCCGTCGGGGCCGATGTTCTGGTGCAAGAGATGGCCGCCGTGCAGCAGCGTGACGGCGTTGAGGATCGGCTTCAGCCAGGCGCGAAGCTCGGCTTCGCTGGGCACATGGCCGAGCTCGGCGAGCGCTGCCTTGAGCGTCGGCCCTTCGTAGAACGGCATGACCATGTAGGCGGTGCCGTTCTCTTCCCAGAAGCGATAGACCTTGACGAGCGACGCATGATCGAATCGGGCAAGCAGCCGCGCCTCGTTTACGAAGCTCTTCAAGCCGGCCTTGAAGACGTCGAGCCGGCGCTCCGAGCGGAGGACGACCGGCAGGGCGCCCGCGACCCGCCCCGCCATCGAGGCCGGCAGGTATTCCTTGATCGCGACCTTGCGCTGCAGCGAATGGTCCCAGGCTAGGTAGACGATCGCGAAGCCGCCTTCGCCGATCAGCCCGGTGATCTCGTAGTCGCGCAGGTAGGTGCCGGCCGGCAACGCGTGCCCGTGCGGGGGCCGAGCACCGAGAGGCCCTCCTGGATCGTCGATCGCGTGTGCCGGGTTCATCACCATGCGCGTGCGCTGGCTCCTGCCAGTGGGTTGGCGCCGTGTCGGCCCGGGCTGGCGCGAGCGCCGAATGCCGCCGTGCCGAGCGAGCCCGTGATTGTCACGCCTCGGGCCCCCGCCCGCGGCGGGCACAGCGCAGGACGCAACGAACTAAGTCACGCCATTCAGGCGGGCGGCGGCGCCGCCGCACGGCGCGCGTAGAAGCCCACCCCCTCCATGGACAGCACGATCTCGCCGTTCTGGTTGAGAACCTCGGACTTGCTGCGCACCAGGCCGACCATCGGCCGGCTGGCGAGCGGGCGCGACTCGAGGACGGTGCTGCGCATGCAGAGCACGTCGCCGGGGAAGACCGGCGTGGGCCAGACCAGGTGGTCGATGCCGGGCGAGCCGAGGCTGGCCGCGCGCAGCAGATAGGCGTCGCACATCATGCGCATCGCCATCGCGCAGGTGTGCCAGCCGCTCGCGGCGAGCCGGCCGAACAGCGCGCCGGCAGCGGCGGTGTCGTCGAGATGAAAAGGCTGCGGGTCGAACTGACGCGCGAAATCGAGCACCGCCTCGCGGGTCACTTCGTAGTGGCCGAACTCGCGTGTCTCGCCGACCACGAAGTCCTCCCAGTGGAGCCGGGAGGAAGCAGTGGGTGCACCGGTGTCGTTCGGGGGCGGCAGGGCACTGGCCATGCCTCAGGATAACGGCCCCGCGCCGGCAAGGGGCTGGCCTCGGCTGCTATTGACAGCCGCTGCGGCTGCGCAGGCCGCAGCACGCGGCGCAGATGCGTCAGGCGCCGAAGAAATGGCGAAACACGTCGGGCTCGTTGACCTCGCGGATGGCGAGGCCGTCGACTGGTTCGCGGAACGGCTGCGAGGGCACACCACCTTCGTCCAGCTCGGCCGGCCGGGTGCTGTCCCACGGCCGGGTCGTCGCGGCGACGATGCGCTGCGCCAGCGACCCGGCCAGCGACGGCAGCTCTTCCCATTCGATCGCGCCGGCCGGCGCCGCGGGCCGATAGGCGCGCGACAGGTAGGCGGAGGAGAAGTGCATGGTCGAAGGGGCGTGGCGCATGGTGATCGCTCCGTTTGGGGCTGGTCGTTACCTTATCGGCCGACCAATCGAGGCGGTGCGCCAAACAGCGGCGGGGTTCCAGCGCAGATCGCTTCGCGCCGCTCGGCGGCGAGCTGCCCGTGATCTTGTACCGCTACCGGCCGCGCTCTTCAGCGCATCCGCACCTCGCCGTGCTCGCCGAGCTCGGTGGGCGGCTTGCCCGTCATCGCCGCCTTGGCCATCTCGTACAGCTGGACGAGCTTGCTTTCCTTCACGTCCCAGTAGTTGGCGTGAACGATCTGCACCTGAACGAGCGCTAGGTCCGGGTCGCCGACGCCGCCGGGAAACCATGCCTCGACCAGCTTGCTCCAGAGCTGCTTCTTCTTGGCCGCGTCTTCGATCACCGCCGCGGTGCCGGAGACCGAGACATAGGTGTCCTCCGACGGGCTGGCGTAGACGAGGTTGACCACCGGGTCGGCCACCAGATCGGCGACCGGATCGCCCTTCTTCGACATGAAGAACCAGAGGCTCTCGTCGGACTCAAGCGCCTTGTTCTGCGTCGTCATCGGCCGGGCATGCAGGTGGCCGTTGTCGTGCCGCGTCGTGAACATGGCGAAGCGGATGTTCTTGATGAGATTCCAGAGCAGCTCGCGCTGCTCGCGCGTGTCGTTCATTGCGGTGCTTTCGTTCGCGCCCGTGCGGGCGATCGAATCATTGAAGCATCGGACAAACGAAAGCCCGGTCAGGCGCGACCCGACCGGGCTGTAGGACGGCTTCGTCTCGTCGCCGGCCTACTTCTTCATCGGCTCGTCCTTCTTCA
This sequence comes from Burkholderiales bacterium, assembly GCA_025351025.1. Taxonomy (GTDB): domain Bacteria; phylum Pseudomonadota; class Gammaproteobacteria; order Burkholderiales; family Burkholderiaceae_C; genus Schlegelella_A. The sequence goes on from JANXWR010000375.1 coordinate 15,404, forward strand.
TCATGGCATCGTCCTTTTTCATCATCGCGTCCTTCTTCATCATCTCGTCGCACATGGCGCCTTTCTTCATCATGGCGTCGTCTTTCTTCATGCCGTCCTTCTTGGCCATCGCCATGTGGTCCTTGCAATCCTGCATGGACATCTCCTTTTTCATCATGCCGTCCTGGGCCATCGGCGCCGAGGCGCTCTTTTCCATGTGGCTGGCGGCGGCCGCGTTGCCGGCGACGAAGGTCATGCAGGAACACATCAAGATGGCGACGAGTGATTTCATGGGCAGCTCCGGGTGGGATGAAGAGGGGATGGGCGGATCGCGGCCGAA
>JANXWR010000381.1 GCA_025351025.1 Burkholderiales bacterium
CGCTGAGGTGGGCCTGGCCGCGCAGCACCGCGTCGTACCTGCTCGTGAAGGGCTGGAATTCTTCGGGCTTCTGCTGGTAGACCTCGAGCGCCATCGCCGCGGCGGCGAAGGCCTCGGCCGGACGCGCAAAGACGTCGTCGCCCCACAGTTCGCGAAAGCGCGCCGCGCTCGGCGTCGCCTGCAGACGAAGGACGAAGGCCTCGGCCGTCGCGTTCGCCATCTCGAACGGCGAGAGCAGCGGCAACCTCGCCTGCTCGTGCAGCGAGCCGGCGCGCCCGTCCCAGGTGTGGCCACCGGTCGGGCCGGCATCGATGCTGTCGTCGCCTTCGTTCTCCTGGTGATGCTCGGTGAACGGCGGCACGAACTGCAGATAGCGCAGCGAGGGCACGGCGCGCACGCCCGGCGTCGCGCCGTCGGCGCCGCCGCGCTGCACCGGCAGCGCATTGCCCGGTGCGTGCGCGTGGGCCGGGTCGTGGCAGGTCGCGCAGGCGGTCTTGCCCGACGCCGACACGGAGGCGTCGAAGAACAGCGCGCGACCGAGCGCCGCGAGCTGTGCCGCCGACACCGGATGGCGCGGATCGATGTTGTAGGCGGCGCCGCGTTGCGCCGGCGCAGCCGGCTCGACGACCGCGACGGCAGCGCTCGAGGCCGATGCGGTGGCGCCGGCAGCGGAGCCATCGCAGGCCGCCAGGCCGAGCCCCGCGACGACGACGGCGATCGTCGCGCCGGCGCTCAGTCGACCGGCGTGAGCTTGGCGACGCTGAGGGCCAGCCATTTCATGCCGTGCCGGCCGAAGTTGACCTGCGCCCGCGCATCCTCGCCGCTGCCTTCGAGGGTGACGACGACGCCTTCGCCGAACTTCGTGTGGAACACACCCTGCCCGGATCGCAGGCCGTGCGTCGCCGCCGGTTTGGGCGCTGGCGACGCGCCGAACGCCGGCACACGGCCGGTGCCGACGATCGAATGCAAACCCGACCCGCGCGACCAGGCCTCGTTGTACTGGCGCGCGAAGCCCGAGCCGAAGGCCTGGTGCTTGGGCGTGATCCAGCGCAACGCCGCTTCGGGCAGCTCGTCGAGAAAGCGGCTCTTCACGTTGTAGCGGGTCTGGCCGTGCAGCATGCGCGTCTGCGAAAAGCTCAGGTAGAGGCGCTTCCTTGCCCGCGTGATCGCCACGTACATGAGGCGGCGCTCCTCTTCCAGGCCGTCGAGATCGCTGGCCGAGTTCTCGTGCGGGAACAGGCCCTCCTCGAGGCCGCTGATGAAGACGCAATCGAACTCGAGGCCCTTGGCCGAATGGATGGTCATGAGCTGGATCGCGTCCTGCCCGGCCTGCGCCTGGTTGTCGCCGGCCTCGAGCGAGGCATGCGTCAGGAAAGCGCCGAGCGGCGACATGATCTCACCGGTCTCGGCGTCGGGAACGATGCGCGGCGGCGCGATGACTTCGCCCGACGCGACGACCTCGGCGCCCGGCGTCGTGTACTCGGCGCGGCCCGCTTCGCCGCGGTAGATGCCGGCCGCGCCCGCCCCGCCGGCCTCGTCGACCGGCAGCGCAACCGCGTCCTTGCCGAAGCCTTCCTGCGTGACGAAGGCCTCGGCGGCGTTGACCAGCTCCTCGAGGTTCTCGAGCCGGTCCTTGCCCTCGCGGTCGGTCTTGTAGAAATCGACCAGGCCCGAGGCTTCGAGCATGTGCACGATGATCTCGCGCAGCGTCAGGCCGCGCGTCGCGTCGCGCATCGCGTCGACGCGCGCCGTGAACGCGGCCAGGTTGTTGCCGCCTTTGCCGGTGAGCGAGCCGACGCTCTGGTAGAGGCTCCGCCCGCTGGCGCGCGCCGCGTCCTGCAGCAGCTCGATGGTGCGCGCGCCGATGCCGCGCGCCGGAAAGTTGACGACGCGCAGAAAGCTGGTGTCGTCGTTCGGGTTCTCGATCAGACGCAGGTACGACAGCGCGTGCTTGACCTCGGCGCGCTCGAAGAAGCGCAGGCCGCCGTAGACCTTGTAGGGAATCGAGGCGTTGAAGAGAGCGCTCTCCATGACCCGGCTCTGCGCGTTGCTGCGATAGAGCAGCGCGATCTCGTGGCGCGGCGTGCCTTCGCGATGCAACTGCTGCGCCTCCTCGACGAACCACTGCGCCTCGGCGAAGTCGCTGTTCGCCTCGTGCACGCGCACCGGCTCGCCGGGGCCGGCCTCGGTGCGCAGGTTCTTGCCCAGGCGGCGCGAGTTCCTGGAGATCAGCTCGTTGGCGGCGTCGAGGATGTTGCCGTAGGAGCGGTAGTTGCGCTCGAGCTTGATCACCGTATGGACGCGGTACTCGCGCTCGAAGAGGGCCATGTTGCCGACCTGGGCGCCGCGAAAGGCGTAGATGCTCTGGTCGTCGTCGCCGACCGCGAACAGGGCGCAGCCGTGCTCGGGCAGCCCGGCGAACATCTTCAGCCAGGCGTATTGCAGCTTGTTGGTGTCCTGGAACTCGTCGACCAGGATGTGCCGGAAGCGCCGCTGGTAGTGCTCGCGCAGCGCCGTGTTGTCGCGCATCAGCTCGTAGGTGCGCAGCATCAGCTCGGCGAAGTCGACCACGCCTTCGCGCTGGCATTGCGCGTCGTAGGCCTCGTAGACCTGGACCATGACGCGGCTCTGCTCGTCGCGCACCTCGATGTCCCTGGCGCGCAAGCCGTCGTCCTTGGCGGCGGCGATCGCCCAGGTCATCTGCTTGGGAACGTGGCGTTCCTCGTCGAGGTTCATCGCCTTCATGATCCGCTTGACGGCCGAGAGCTGATCGGCGGAATCGAGGATCTGGAAGCCCTGCGGCAAGGCGGCCAGCTTCCAGTGGGCGCGCAGGAAGCGGTTGCAGAGGCCGTGGAAGGTGCCGACCCACATGCCCCGCACCGGAATGGCGAGCATCGCGTCGAGCCGCGTCAGCATCTCCTTGGCGGCCTTGTTGGTGAAGGTGACCGCAAGCACGCCGCCTGGCGAGAGCTGGCCGGTCTGGATCAGCCAGGCGATGCGCGTCGTCAGCACGCGCGTCTTGCCGGAGCCGGCGCCGGCGAGGATCAGCGCGGGCTCGGGAGGCAGCGTGACCGCGGCGAGTTGTTCGGGGTTCAGGCCTTCGAGAAGCGGCGACGGGCGATGTCCCGAAGTGGGTAAGTGCATCGAGGCATTCTAGGAGCGCGAGGTGCGTAGAATTCGGCAACGGGCGCTCCAGCGGGCGCCCGTTTTTGCGTCTGCTGTCAGGCCCGCCCGCCATGGAAATCTTCGACTACGACAACGTCCTGCTGCTGCCGCGCAAGTGCCGCGTCGAGAGCCGCTCGGAGTGCGATCCGTCGCAAGAATTCGGGCCGCAGCGCTTCGCCTTGCCGGTGGTGCCAGCGAACATGAAGACGGTGGTCGACGAGCCGATCGTCCAATGGCTGGCGACCAACGGCTTCTTCTACGTCATGCACCGCTTCGACGTCGACAACGTCGCCTTCGCGAAGACGATGCGCGACAAGGGCCTGTTCGTGTCGCTCAGCTCGGGCGTCAAGCGGCCCGACTATGAGGTCATCGACCGGCTTGCCAGCGAAGGCGTGGGCGCCGACTACATCACCATCGACATCGCGCACGGCCACGCCGATACCGTGCACCGCATGATCGAGCACATCAAGAAAAAGCTGCCGCAGACTTTCGTGATCGCCGGCAACGTCGCCACACCGGAAGCCGTGATCGACCTCGAGAACTGGGGCGCCGATGCGACCAAGGTCGGCGTCGGCCCGGGCAAGGTCTGCATCACCAAGCTGAAGACCGGCTTCGGTACCGGCGGCTGGCAGCTCTCGGCGCTGAAGTGGTGCGCCCGCGTCGCGACCAAGCCGATCATCGCCGACGGCGGCATCCGCGACCACGGCGACATCGCCAAGAGCGTGCGCTTCGGCGCCTCGATGGTGATGATCGGCTCGCTGTTCGCCGGCCACGAAGAATCGCCCGGCAAGACGGTCGAGGTCGACGGCAAGCTGTTCAAGGAGTATTACGGCTCGGCTTCGGACTTCAACAAGGGCGAATACAAGCACGTCGAGGGCAAGCGCATCCTCGAGCCGATCAAGGGCAGGCTCGCCGACACGCTGCGCGAGATGAAGGAAGACGTGCAAAGCTCGATTTCGTACGGTGGCGGCACGAAACTCGCCGACATCCGCAAGGTCAACTACGTGATCCTCGGCGGCGACAACGCCGGCGAGCACCTGTTGATGTAGTTCCTGAGGAATGCGCGTGCGAAACGAACTGAAACTCTTCGCGACTTGCCTCGCCGCCGTGGCCGTTCTCGGCGCGTGCGGCGGCGGCAGCCTGGTCAACGGCGGCGACGTGCGCCTCGTCAACGCGACCAGCGCCTTCGCGACCCTCGACCTGTACGACGGCTCGACCAGGATCTCGAGCGGCGTCATGTCGAACGCGGCTGGCGGCTACGTCGATCTCGGCAAGGGCAGCCACACCTTCAACGTCGCCGACGGCCCCTCCGGCGTGACGGCCGCCACCCTCACCGGCAACGTGACCAAGAACAATCACTTCACGATCGTCGCCTACACGACCGGCGGGGCGCTGGCGACCGTCTTTCTCTCCGACGATGAAGGCTCGCCCAGCTCGGGCACGACCAAGCTGCGCTTCTTCAACGCGGCGGCGAGCGACGTCGCCAGTGTCGACGCCTACCTCGTCGCCAGCGCCTGCTCGTCGCTCGCGACCTCGTTCTCGGCGCCGATTGCGACCGGGGTCTCCGGCCTGCAGAGCAGCTACGCGCAGGCCAACGCGACGGCCGCGGGAACGAGCTATCACATCTGCATCACCGCGGCCGGCGACAAGTCCGACCTGCGCCTCGACATCCCGGCGGTGACGCTGAAGGATCAGCAGATCGTCACCGTCATCCTGACGCCGACGACAGGTGGCGTCCTGCTCAACGGCCTGCTGCTCAACCAGCAGTCCACGCTGACGGCGGTCGCGAACGGTTCGGCGCGGATCCGGCTGGCCGTCGGCGCCGCGAACTCGGCCTCGGTCACCGCGAATGTCAATGGTGTCGCGCTCGGCACCGGACTCATCGCGCCCGCCGTCGGCAACTACAAGATCGTGCCCGCAGGGCCGCTGACGATCGACATGAGCGTGGGCGGCGTCACGGCGACGAACGTCGCCGGCCTGACGGCAGCGGCAGGCGCCGACCTGACGCTGCTCGTCACCGGCACGGTTTCGTCCGCACCGGTCTTGATCGCCGACGACAACTCGGCCTCGACCAGCACGATCAACCCGGTCAAGCTGCGCCTGGTCAACGGCATGAACGGCCTTCCTGCGGGAAGCACGGCGGTCCTGACCGACGACTTCGACAACGTCGGTGACGGTGCAACCTTCGGCACGGCCTCGACCTATGCGCAGGTGGCCGCGAGCGCGGCCCTGGCGCACCTGGAAGCGACCGTCGGCGTGATGCAGCTCTGCGTATCGAACACCATCACGCTGAATTCGGGCAACGTCTACACCGTCTTCCTGCTCGGCGACGTTCCCCCCGCCGTCACGACCTGCACGCTGCGCCTCGACCGCTGAGCTTCACCGCGCCTCCTCGCCGTCCATGACCGACCTCGCCAAGTCCTTCGACCCTGCCGCCATCGAGGAGCATTGGGGTCCGCTCTGGGAAGAAAGCGGGGTCTACGAGCCGGCGCTCGATCCTGCCAAGCCGTCGTTCTGCATCCAGCTGCCGCCGCCCAACGTGACCGGCACGCTGCACATGGGGCACGCGTTCCAGCACACCATCATGGACGCGCTGGTCCGCTATCACCGCATGAAGGGCGAGAACACGCTCTGGGTGCCGGGCACCGACCACGCCGGCATCGCCACGCAGATCGTCGTCGAGCGCCAGTTGCAGGAAGCCGGCCTCAACCGCCACGACCTCGGCCGCAAGAACTTCCTCGCCCAGGTATGGGACTGGAAGGAGACGAGCGGCTCGACCATCACCCGGCAGATGCGCCGCATGGGCGACTCGGTGGCCTGGAAGTACGAGTACTTCACGATGGACTCGCGCCTCTCGGAGGTCGTCACCGACACCTTCGTCAAGCTGCACGACGAGGGCCTCATCTACCGTGGCAAGCGGCTCGTCAACTGGGACCCGGTGCTGCTCTCGGCCGTCTCCGACCTCGAGGTCGAGAACGAGGAGCGCGACGGCACGATGTGGCACATCCTCTATCCGTTCAGCGACGGCCCGCAGCCCGACGCGAACGGGCAGCCCATGCGCGGCATGCACATCGCCACGACGCGGCCCGAGACCATGCTCGCCGACGGCGCCCTCGCCGTGCATCCCGACGACGACCGCTACCGGCATCTGATCGGCGGGATGGTCGACCTGCCGCTGTGCGACCGCAAGATTCCGGTCATCGCCGACGCCTACGTCGACCGCGAGTTCGGCTCGGGCTGCGTCAAGATCACCGGCGCGCATGACTTCAACGACTATGCGGTGGCGATGCGCCACGGCCTGCCGCTGATCGTCATCTTCACGCCCACCGCCGCGATCAACGAGAACGGGCCGGTCGCCTACCAGGGCATGGACCGCTACGTCGCACGCAAGGCCGTGCTGCGCGACCTCGAAGCACAGGGCTTCCTCGAGAAGGCGGTGCCGCACAAGCACGCGGTACCGATCTGCGTGCGCACCGGCGAGGTGGTCGAGCCGATGCTCACCGACCAGTGGTTCGTCGCGATGACGAAGGCGGGCGCCGACGGCACGTCGATCGCGGGCAAGGCCATCGCAGCGGTCGAAACCGGCGCGGTCAAGTTCTATCCCGCGCAGTGGATCAACACCTACAACCAGTGGATGAACAACATCCAGGACTGGTGCATCTCGCGCCAGCTCTGGTGGGGCCATCAGATCCCGGCCTGGTACGGCGACGGCGGGCAGATCTTCGTCGCGCGCAGCGAGGCCGAAGCGCACGCCAAGGCAGAAGCGGCGGGCTACAGCGGCGCGCTGGTCCGCGACGAGGACGTGCTCGACACCTGGTACTCGTCGGCGCTGGTGCCGTTCTCGTCGCTCGGCTGGCCGAAGCAGACCGAAGAGCTCGAGCTCTTCCTGCCGTCGAGCGTGCTCGTCACCGGCTACGACATCATCTTCTTCTGGGTCGCCCGGATGATCATGATGACGCTGCAGTTCACTGGTCGGGTGCCGTTTCGCGACGTCTACATCCACGGCCTGGTGCGTGACGCGCAAGGCAAGCGGATGAGCAAGTCGGAAGGCAACGTGCTCGACCCGGTCGACCTGATCGACGGCATCGCCCTCGAGCCGCTGCTCGAGAAGCGCGCCACCGGCCTGCGTCGTCCCGAGACGGCGCCGCGCATCCGCAAGGACACGGCGGCCGAGTTTCCGAACGGCATCCCGGGCTTCGGGGCCGACGCCTTGCGCTTCACCTTCGCCTCGCTCGCCACGCTCGGCCGCAACGTCAACTTCGATGCCAAGCGCTGCGAGGGCTACCGCAACTTCTGCAACAAGCTCTGGAACGCCACCAACTTCGTGCTCATGAACAGCGAG
>JANXWR010000397.1 GCA_025351025.1 Burkholderiales bacterium
GCCGTGGCCGCCGGCGATGCCGAGATCGGTCTTGCTTTCGATGGCGACGGCGATCGGCTCGGCGTCGTCACCAAGCAGGGCCACATCGTCTATCCGGACCGCCAGCTCATGCTGTTCGCCAAGGACGTGCTCTCGCGCAACCCCGGCGCGCCCATCCTCTTCGACGTCAAGTGCTCGCAGCGCCTGGCGCCGTTGATCCGCGCCGCCGGCGGCGAGCCGGTGATGTGGAAGACCGGGCACTCGCTGGTCAAAGCGAAGATGAAGGAGGTCGCTGCGCCTCTCGCCGGCGAGATGAGCGGCCACATCTTCTTCGGCGAGCGCTGGTACGGCTTCGACGACGCCACCTACACCGCCGCGCGCCTGCTCGAGATCCTGAGCCGCAGCCGGAACCCGAGCGCCGTGCTCGATGCCTTGCCCGAAGGCTTCAGCACGCCCGAGCTCAACGTAGCCTGCGCCGAAGGCGAGCCGGCCGCGGTGGTGGCGCGCCTGCAGGCCGAAGCAAAGTTTCCCGGCGCCCGCGAGATCGTGACCATCGACGGCGTGCGCGTCGAATACGACGACGGCTTCGGCCTGATCCGCGCCTCGAACACGACGCCGGTGCTGGTGCTGCGCTTCGAGGGCGCGACACCCGAGGCGTTGGCGCGCATCGAGGCCGACTGCATGGCGGCGTTGCGCGCGGTCAAGCCCGACGCGCAGGTCGTCGCGGCGGCGCATTGACCGCTCGCGTCATGTCGCCGGCATCGCGACCGACATGCGCATCCTGATCGTCAAGCTCTCGTCGCTCGGCGACGTCGTGCATGCGCTTCCCGTCATCGCCGATATTCATGCGGCGCACCCCGACGCGGTCATCGACTGGGTTGTCGAGCCGGCGTTCGCGCCGGTGCTGCGCCGTGTCCACGGCGTCGCCGAGGTGATCGAGCTGCCGCTCCGGCGCTGGACGAAGAGCGGCTGGCTCGGCGCGGCGCGGCGCGCTGAGCTGCGCGCCTTCGTGCGGCGGCTGCGCCGCGAGCGCTACGACGCGGTGGTCGACCTGCAGGGCCTGACCAAGTCGGCGCTCGTCACCGCCCTGGCGCGCGGCCCGAGCTTCGGCCTGGCCAACCGCACCGACGGCGCGAGCCACGAATGGCCGGCGCGCTGGCTGGTCACGCACGCTATCCGCGTCGAGCCGAAAAGCCATGCGCTCGACCGGTCGCGCGAGCTCGTGTCGCGGGCTCTCGGCACCTGGACTGGCGAGCCGCCGTCGTTCGGCTTGGGCGCCGCGCTGGCGACCAAGGCCGGCGCGGATCGCGTCGTCTTCGTGCACGGCAGCTCGCGCGCCGACAAGCTCTGGCCCGAGGCCGACTGGATAGAGCTCGGACGCCGCGTCGTCGCCTCCGGGATGACGATCGCCTTGCCCCGTGCCGATGCCGAAGAGCAGGAGCGCGCCCAGCGCATCGCCACCGCGCTCGGCGAAGCCTGCGAGGTCTGGCCGGCGATGGACCTTGGCGCGCTGATCGACCGCATGGCGACGACGGCGGGCGCGATCGGCGTCGACAGCGGGCCGAGCCACCTCGCCGTCGCGCTCCACCTGCCGCACGTGCAGATCTACAACCATGCAACCGCCTGGCGCACCGGCCCGCAGGAGCGGCACGGCCATCGCCACCAGGTCTCGATCGAAGGCTCGCCCTATCCCGACGTCGACGCGGTCTGGGCGGCCTGGCTGGGCGTGCGCAAGGTCTCTGTCATCCTGAGCGAAGCGAAGGACCCCGGCGCGCGATGAGATCCTTCGCTACGTTCAGGATGACGAGGCGGGCGGCGCGCGCGGCGTACTCGCTGCTGCTGCGCAGCGGCCTGCCCCTCTATCTGTTGCGCGTGCTGCGCCGTGGCCGCAGCGAACCGCTCTATGCGACGGCGATCGGCGAGCGGGTCGGCCGCTATCGTTCCGCGGCGAAGCCCGGCGCCTTGTGGATCCATGCCGTCTCGCTCGGCGAGACGCGCGCCGCGGGCCCGTTGATCGACGCACTGCGGCAGGCGATGCCCGGCCGCGCGCTGCTGGTCACGCACGGCACGGCCACCGGCCGCAACGCCGGCCAGTCGCTGCTGAAGGATGGCGACGCGCAGGCCTGGCTGCCCTTCGACACGCCCGGCGCCGTGCGACGCTTTTTCGACCATTTCGCGCCCATCGCCGGCGTGCTGATGGAGACCGAGATCTGGCCCAACCTGCTCGCCGAAGCGCAGCTGCGCGGCGTGCCGATGCTGCTCGCCAACGCGCGCATGAGCGAGCGCAGCCGGCGCCGCGGCAGGCGCGTCGACGCCTTGCTGCGGCCGGCGTTCGAGAGCCTCAGCGCCGCCTTCGCGCAGACCGAGGCTGACGCGGCGCGACTGCGTGACGCTGGCGTGCATCAGGTCAGCGTTGAAGGCAACCTGAAGTTCGATCTCACGCCCGATCCGGGCCTCATCGCGCTCGGCCGGCGCTGGAAGGCGGCGACCGCGGATCGCCCGGTCGTGCTCGCGGCGATCACGCGTGAAGGCGAGGAGGCGAGCCTGCTTGCCGCCTGGCATGGCGTCACCCTGCCGCGGCCGCTGCTCGTCGTCGTGCCGCGCCACCCGCAGCGTTTCGAGGCGGTGGCCGAGCTGGTCAGCGGGGCGGGATTCACCTTGTCGCGGCGCAGCGGCTGGGGCGGCGCGCCGCCCGACATGGCCGCCTCGGCCGACGTCTGGGTCGGCGATTCGATGCTCGAGATGCCGGCCTGGTATTCGCTCGCCGACGTCGCCCTGCTCGGCGGCAGCTTCGAGCCGCTCGGCGGACAGAACCTCATCGAGGCGGCGGCCTGCGGCTGCACCATCGTCATGGGGCCGCACACCTTCAACTTCGCGCAGGCTGCGGAGCTCGCGCTTGCCGCCGGTGCGGCGTTGCGCGTCGGGACAATGGCCGAGGGCGTGAGCCGTGCCGTCGCCGTCGCGCTAGGCGACGAGCACCGGCGCCGCGCCGAGGCGGCGCTCGCCTTCGCCGCCGCGCACCGCGGCGCCGCGGTGCGCATGGCGGCGCTGGTCAGGCGCGCAACAATGCCAGCGGCCTGACCTTCTCGCTGCCCGGAAACACCTCGTTGTCGAGGCTGCGCGTGGCGATCTGCAGGTGGTCGGCGAGCACGCCTTTGAGCACGGCGCGCAGGTCGGTCGTGATCTTCAGGTCGCGGCCTTCGTAGCGCTGGCTCTTCGCCAGGCCAGGCCAGTCGGCGACGACGCGGCCGCCCTTGACCGGGCCGCCGAGCACGAAGGCGACGCCGCCGGTGCCGTGGTCGGTGCCGAGCGTGCCGTTGACCGCGACCTCGCGCCCGAACTCGCTGGCGACGACGACGACGGTGCGACTCCAGGCACCGCCGCTCGTCAGGCCGCTGCGCAGCGCGTCGAGGCCCGCGTCGAGCTGGCGCAGACCGCCGGCCAGCGCGCCGTTCGGTGTCGCCTGGTTGGCATGCGTGTCCCAGCCGCCGATCTCGAGCACCGCCACCTGCGGCCCGTTCGGCTGGTTGAGGAAGTCCGCGGCGCGCTGCGCCAGCATGACGAAGCTGCCAGGCCGCGCGCCGTTGCCTGCGGCCATCCCCAGGGCGCCGTCCTGCGTCGTCGGCGGTGCATCGAGGTGCAGCCGCCGCGCGCGCTCGAGCGCGTTGGCGAGCGTCGGGTCGCCTGCATACATTCGTTCGAGCCGCGCCACCAGGTCGGCCGAGGGATCGGGCAGCGCCGAGGGCGCCCAGGTGTCGACGTCGGCACGACCGCGCAGCACCAGCGGCACGGTGGTGTTGAGGGCGATGCCCTTGCTGCCGCTCGCCGCCAGGGCACGGCCGAGCCAGCCGGTGGAAAGCTCGTAGGGCCGCGTGCCGCCGCTTTCGAGCACCTGCTGCGCGTCGAAGTGGGAGCGCTCGCGATAGGGCAGGCCGACCGCGTGCACGACGGCCGCCTCGCCGCGGCCGACCATGGCGTGCAGCTCGACGAGGTTGGGGTGCAGCGAGATCGTCGAGTCGATGCGCAAGGCCGGCGTGGCGAACTGGCCGAGCGGCCCGCGCGCCGCCGCGAAATCAGGGTCGCCGACGGCGGGCGCGGCGCCCAGCCCGTCGATGCCACCACGCAGGATGACGAGGACGAAGCGGTTCGCGCCCGGTCCGGCAGCGCCGGCGAGCGTGAGCGTGGGCCAGATCGCGAGGCTGCCGGTGACAGCGGCGGCGGTGAGCAGGCGTCGGCGCCGCGGGCTTTGCAGCGGGCCGGCACCGGGGTCCTGGGGGTCGAACGGCAAGCTCATGGGAGGTCCTTCGATGCGACTCAGCGGCGCTGGAATTCGGGGGCGAGCAGGAGCAGGGCGAGCGCCTGCGAGCCGTCGGCCGCGCGCTCGATCTGCCGTGCCGTCTCCGCGCCCAGGCGTGGGCCGAGGCTTTCGACTGCGAGGCGGCGCGCGTCGACGTTGCGGCCGGCACGGTCGGCGACGCGGGTCGCCCATTCGACGCGCTTCCAGACCGCGTCGGGGCCGAGCCAGTCCTCGGCGCGATCGCTCCAGCCGGCCGGCGAGGGCGCCGCCATCATGCGCTGGCCGAGGCCGATCACGGCGAGCGTCGGATTGCCGACCACGCCGCCGCCGCCGCCGCCGCCGGCGGCGCCAACGATCTGCGGCGCGTCGAACAAGCGCTCACCGCCGGGCAGGATGCGCGCCGTCGAGACGACCAGCTCTTCGGGCGTCTTCAGCTTGACCGGATCGGCGTTCCACGACGCCTCGTCGCGGATCAGCGCGCGATAGACCTCGGCGAGTTGGCCGTCGCTCTTCAGGTAGACGGCGGTGAGCCGATCGACGAGCGCCGGCGGCGGCTCGTCGGCGACGAAGTGGCGCGCCAGCTTGGTGGCGACGAAACGCGCCGTCGCCGGGTGCGCGGCCAGATCGTGCAGCACCTCACGCAGCGCGTCGGGGCCTTCGCCGTAGCTCTTGCCGAGCACGGTCTTGCGACCCGGCTCGTGCCAGTTGGCGTCGAACAGCGAAGCGCCGGGGACCGGATCGCGGGCGATGCGCCAGCCGGTCAGCACGGCGGCGAACGAGGTCACGTCGGCCTGGGTGTAGATGGCGCTCCGCGCGCTCTCGGCGCCGAGCGTGTGCAGCTCGAGCACCTCGCGCGCCAGGTTCTCGTTGATGCCCGAGACGCGTGGGCCTTCTTCCATTCGCGTGGCGCGCCGCGCCTCGAAGGCGACGACGCGCGAGTGCGGCCCGGCGGAGAGCCAGTTGTCGAGGTAGCGCAGCATCGCCGGATGCGTCGTCGAGGCGACGAGCAAGGT
>JANXWR010000404.1 GCA_025351025.1 Burkholderiales bacterium
CTGGGCGCTGACCGGCGAGGCCGGCCTTTTTCTCGACCCCTTCTATTCACCGGGCAGCGACTTCATCGGCATCGCCAACACCTACATCTGCGAGCTCGTCGAACGCGACCGCACCGGCCGGCCGCTAGCCGCGCACGCGCAGATCTACGACCAGATCTTCCACTCGTTCTACGAGAGCACGCTGGCCCTCTACACCGACCAGTACGCGATCTTCGGCGACCCCGAAGTGCTGCCGATCAAGGTGATCTGGGACTACACCTACTACTGGGGCGTGCTGGCGCAGTTCTTCTTCCAGCGCCGCCTCGCCGACCTGGCCGCGTTCGCCGACCTGCGCGCCGAGCTCGCGCACTGCCAGGCCCTCAACGTCGAGGTGCAGGCGCTGCTGCGCGCCTGGTCGGCGGCGCGCCCGCTGGCGGACGTCGCCAATCCGGCGGTGATGCTCGACCAGGCCTCGCTGCCCTGGTTCAGCGACCTCAACAAGAGCCTCAACGACAGGCTCGACGACGCCGGCTTTCGCGAGCGGATCCGCTTTTCGACGCGGCAGATGCGCACGCTCGCAGCGGAGATCGCGGCGCGCGCCGAAGCCGGTTCCGGCGTCGTCGCGCCGGCCTTGTCGAAGTTGCTCGAGCAGACGGTCGTTGATGGCGAGCCGGCCATGCCGGCCGCGACTATGCTCTTCGAAGTGGCGGCCTGAAGAGACCGCGCGGCGCTCAAGCCGTGACGCGAAGTCCGGTCGCGCCGGCCTGCACCGAGCCGATCACGGCCGCCGCGCCGAAGCCCTGCGCGCGAAACACGGCCAGCACGTCGGCGACGCTCGACGGATCGCAGGCGACGAGAAGGCCGCCCGAAGTCTGCGGGTCGGTGAGCAGGTCGCGCGCCACGCCGGGCAAGGCCGCGTCGAGCGCGACCTCGGCGCCGTAGCCGGCCCAGTTGCGCCCCGACGCGCCGGTGACGAAGCCGTCGCGCGCCATGCCGGCGACGCCGTCGAGCAGCGGCACCTTGGCCCACTCGATCGTCACGCCGAGCCCGGCGCCGCGCGCCATTTCGAGGGCATGGCCGGCCAGGCCGAAGCCGGTGACGTCGGTGATCGCGTGCACGCTGTCCATGTCGGCGAGCGCCATGCCGGGCGTGTTGAGGCGGGTCGTCGTCTCGACGAGCTGCCGGTAGCCTGCGGCGTCGAGAGCGTTCTTCTTCAGCGCCGCCGATAGCACGCCGACGCCGATCGGCTTGCCGAGCACGAGCACGTCGCCGGCTTTCGCGTCGGCATTGCGGCGCACCTTGTCGGGATGGACCAGGCCCATCACGACCAGGCCGTAGATCGGCTCGACCGAATCGATGGTGTGGCCACCGGCGATCGGGATGCCGGCCTCGCGACAGATCGATTCGCCGCCGCGCACGACGGCGCCGATCTGCTCGACGCTGAGCTTGTCGATCGGCATCGCCACCAGCGCCAGGGCCATGATCGGCCGTCCGCCCATGGCGTAGACGTCGCTGATCGCGTTGGTCGCGGCGATGCGGCCGAAGTCGTAGGGATCGTCGACGATCGGCATGAAGAAGTCGGTCGTCGCGATCAGTGCCTGCGTGTCGTTGAGCTTGTAGACCGCCGCGTCGTCGGCGGTCTCGATGCCGACCATCAGCTCCTTCGGGATGATGCCGCCGGCGCTCGAGCGCAGGATCGCCGAGAGCACGCCGGGTGCGATCTTGCAGCCGCAGCCGCCGCCGTGCGAGAAGCTGGTCAGGCGCACCGGCGCGGCGTCGGGCAGGGCGCAGGCGATGGTCGAGTCGGTGTTCATGCGGCGTGTCGGTGCGAAGGCGGGCACCGATTGTCTCAGCGCCGCGAAGACCGTGGCGCGACGAGGTCGGCCACGAGCGCACGCACCGCGCGCCGCTCGGCCGCGGGCCGGAACAAGGGCTCGCGCGCGGCGCATTGCGCGCCGAGATGCGCGGCGAACGCCGCATCGTCGACGAAGCGGCGCATCAGGCCGGCCAGCGCGCTCGCGTCGCCGACCGCGAAATAGCCGTCGTAGCCCGCGCCGAGCAGTCCGACGTTGCCGTCGATCCGGCTCGCCAGCACCGGCACGCGCGAGCGCACCGCCTCGATGACGACGTTGGCGCCGCCTTCGATGCGGCTCATGTGGACGAGGGCGCGGGCGCGGGCGATGGCGCGCCGCGCTGTGCCGTGCGGCTGCGCGCCGAGCCAGCGGTAGGCGGGGCATGCCGCCATCGTCGCGCGTGCGGCGTCGGCGAGCGGCGCATCGAGCGCATCGCCGATGTGGGCGATGGTCGGGCTGGCCGACGCACCCGCGGCCAGCAGGCGCGCTGCCTCCATCAACGTCTCGGGATCCTTCTCCGCGCGCAAGTGGCCGACGGCGACGAAATCGGCGTCGCCGGGCCGACGCGCCGCGACCAGCGCCGTCGCCGACTGCACGATGACCCGGGCGCGGGCGCGGCTGGCGGCGTCGAGCCGGGCAAGCCCCGCCTCCTGCAGCACGATGATCGTGCTGGCACACTGCATCGAATGGCGGGCAGCGGCGTCGACTTCGAGATCGCGATAGAGATCGGTGCCGGTCAGCACCAGCGCGATCGGCGCATTGGGCCGGCGCTCGCGCCAGCGCGCGATCGCATCGGCCGAGCGGCGCGCGTGCAGGGCGATCAGCAGGTCGGCAGCGGCCTCGCCTTCCGACGCGCCGCGGATCTCAACCGACGCGATCGGCGCCAGGAAGCGCTGCCAGCGCGACGCGGTATGCCAGTTGCCGTTGTTCGCCGAAGCGAGCGCCGGCGTGACGATGCAGACGCGGGGCAGTGGCAAGCGCACGGCGACCATCGGGCCATGATGTCACGCGTGCCTGGGTCGCATGGCTGAAGACGCCCGTCGGCTCGCCGGCGACACGCTCGCCGCCGCGCTGCGCGACAGTCGCGCCACGACGCTGGCGCGCACGCTCGACCTCGACGACGTCGCCTGGCGAGTCCCGCAGCAGCCTGGCGTCAACCTCGTCGCCTGGGAGCTCGGCCACCTCGGGTGGTTCGCCGAGTTCTGGATCTTGCGCGGGCCGCATTCGATCGACGCGGCGGGCTTCGTCGACGCATCGCGCCCGCCGCGCTGGTCCGGCGCCGATGCGGTGTTCGACTCGGCCCGCCTCGCCCACGCGGACCGCTGGCGCGTCGCCCTGCATTCGCGCGACGAGCTCGTCGCCACCCTCGGCGCGCAGCTCGAGGGTTGCGTCGACGCCATCGCGCACGATGAGCGCGACGACGACGCCCACTATTTCCATCGCCTCGCCCTTTTCCACGAAGACATGCACGGCGAAGCCTTCGCCTGGCTGCGTGCGACGCTCGGCTTGGCGGCGCCAATCGGCCTCGAGGCGATGCCGCGCCTGCGCCGCGGCGAGCCGCTGCGAATCGACGGCGGCGAGATCGAGCTCGGCCGCGCCGCAACGGCGGACGGCTTCTCCTTCGACAACGAACAACCGGCGCGGGGCGTTCGCGTCGCGCCCTTCGAGATCGATTCGGTGCCGGTCAGCAACTCAGACTTTCTGCGCTTCGTCGAGGCCGGCGGCTACGACGACGCAGCGTTCTGGCCCGGCGCGGCCGGCGCGTGGCGGTCGCGACGCAATGAGCCGCATCCCGAGCGCTGGCGCCGCACCGACGTTGGCGCATGGCAGGCGCGCTGGTTCGACCGCTGGCAGCCTCTCGATCTGGAAGCACCGGTCGTGCACGTCAACGCCTGGGAGGCCGAGGCCTGGTGTCGTTGGGCGGGCCGACGCCTGCCGAGCGCCGCCGAGTGGGAGTGCGCGGCGCGCGAGCCCCTCTTTCATTGGGGCAAAAGCGTCTGGGAATGGACCGCCGACGTCTTCCTGCCCTACCCCGGCTTCAGTCCCGGACCGTACCGCGACTACTCCGGCCCCTGGTTCGGCGATCATCGCGAGTTGCGCGGCGGCTCCTTCGCCACGCACGCCCGCCTGCATCACCCAAGCTATCGCAATTTCTTCACGCCCGATCGCAACGACGTCTTCGCCGGCTTTCGCACCGCTGCGCTGCCGTGCTGACAGACCACCAAGGATTCATGCCATGTCCATTTTCCGCACGCTGATCGCCGCCGTCGCGCTCCTGACCGGTCTGGTCGCCGCGCCCACGAGCTGGGCCCAGTTGCCCGGCGTGCTGCGCGTTTCGGCCATCCCCGACGAGGCGCCGACCGAGTTGCAGCGCAAGTTCAGGCCGCTCGGCGAGTACCTGAAGAAGGAGACCGGGCTCGAGGTGCTGTTCATCCCGGTCACCGACTACGCGGCGGTCGTCGAAGGCCTGGCCAGCAACAAGCTCGACCTCGCCTGGCTCGGCGGCTTCACCTTCGTGCAGGCACGCATCCGCACCAACGGCGGCGTCGTGCCGATCGTGCAGCGCGCCGAAGACGCCAGATTCACGAGCCGCTTCATCGTGCCGATCGACAGCCCGGCGAAGACGCTCGCAGACCTGAAGGGCAAGACCTTCGCCTTCGGCGCGCCATCGTCGACCTCGGGCAGCCTGATGCCGCGCTACTACCTGCTGCAGGCCGGCATCGATCCGGAACGCGACTTCAAGTCGGTCGCCTTCTCGGGCGCCCACGACGCGACGGTCGCCTTCGTCGCCGCCGGCCGCGCCGAGGCGGGCGTGCTCAACGCCTCGGTGATGGACAAGCTGGTCGAGACGCACAACGGCAACGCCGCCAAGGTGCGCGTGCTCTCGGTCACGCCGCCCTACTTCGACTACAACTGGACGGTGCGCCCGGGCATGGATGCGGCGTTGACGAAGAAGCTTACCGACGCCTTCCTCAAGCTCGACCCCGCCCAGCCCGAGATGAAGGAGATCATGGATCTGCAGCGCGCCTCCAAGTTCATCCCGACGCAGAGCTCGAACTACGACAGCATCGAGGCCGCCGCGAAGTCGGCAGGGCTCATCAAGTAACGGCCGCGCCGCGACGACGCGAATGAGCTTGCGGCTCGAAGGCGCGAGCCTCGTCCACGCCAACGGGCACCGCGCCCTGAGCGAGGTCTCGCTCGCGCTGGCACCTGGCGAGAGGGTCGCCGTCATCGGCCCCTCCGGCGCCGGCAAGACGACGCTGGTGCGCGTCCTCGGCACATCGCTGCGGCCGACCGAGGGCCGCGTCGCGCTGTTCGATAGCGACCCGTGGCGCTTGTCCGCCGTCGACCTTCGCCGCCTGCGCGCCCGCATCGGCGTCGTGCACCAGAGCCCGCCGATCCCGCCGCGCCTGCGCGTCGTCACCGCCGTGCTCGCCGGCCGGCTCGGCACCTGGCCGACCTGGAAGGCGCTGGCCTCGCTGCTCGTGCCCGGCGACGCGGCGGGCGCGCGCGAAGCACTGTCGCGGCTCGACCTCGGTGACCGTGTCTTCGACCGCTGCGACCGGCTCTCGGGCGGACAGTTGCAGCGCGTCGGCATCGCCCGCGTGCTCTACCAGCGGCCGGACCTGATCCTCGCCGACGAGCCGGTCTCTGCCCTCGACCCGACGCTGGCCGACGACGCCGTCGGTGCGCTCGTCGCCGCCAGCGAAGCGAACCGGGCGACGCTGGTCGCCTCGCTGCACGCCGTCGACCTGGCGCTGAAGTGGTTTCCGCGCCTGATCGGCATGAAGAACGGCGAGGTCCATTTCGACCGGCCGACCGCGGCGGTGACGAGCGCCATGCTGCATGAGCTCTATGCCACCGAGGGGCGCGTGCTGCCGACCCAGGGCGTTGACGAGGTCGATGTCGACATGCGGCCGGCCAACGTCCTCGTTCTCAAGCGCCCGGGCTGCCAGTGAAGGAGCCGGCTTGAGCGGCAACGCAGGCGCGCTCACCGCGCCGCCCGCGGTGCTGCGCGATCCGGCGGCGCGAGGCCGTATCGGCGCCGCGGTCGTGGCCGTCGTCGTCCTCTGGCCGCTGCTGTCGCTCGCGGAGTTCCGCCCCTGGGTCTTCTTCGAAGGCGGCAATGCGCAGGTGATGGCGAACTTTCTCGCCGGCTTCCTGCCGCCGGCCACGAACGGCGAGTTCCTCGCTCTGCTCGGCAAGGCGACCCTCGAAACGCTGGCCATCGCGACGGCAGGCATCGCGCTGGCCTTCATCGTCGCCGCGCCGCTCGCCGTGCTGGCGACGCGTTCGCTCTCGATCTCGCGCATCGGTCCGGGGCCGGGGCGCCGCCGAGGCGTCGTCGCACGCACGTTGACGCGCGGCGTGCTGACCGTGCTGCGCGCGATCCCAGAGGTCGTCTGGGCCCTCGTCTTCGTGCGTGCCCTCGGCCTCGGCCCAGGCGCCGGCGTGCTGGCGCTCGCCGTCACCTACGGCGGCATGCTCGGCAAGGTCTACAGCGAGATCCTCGAATCGGGCGACACGCGCTCGGCGCGGGCCCTGCTCGAAGCCGGCAGCGGCCGCATCGGCGCCCTCGTCTACGCGCTGGTGCCGAGCACGGCGCAGGAGCTCGCCTCGTACACCGTCTACCGCTGGGAATGCGCGGTGCGCGCCTCGGTCGTGATGGGCTTCGTCGGCGCGGGCGGCCTGGGCCAGCTCATGGACCAGTCGATGAAGATGCTGAACGGCGGCGAGGCGAGCACCATCCTGCTCACCTTTCTCCTGCTCGTCGTGCTCGCCGATGCCTTGAGCGCCGTCATCCGAAGGGTGCTCGCATGACCGGGTCGAGTATTGCGGCAAGGGCGGCCGCACCGGCAAGCGAATGGCGGCCGTGCTGGGCCTGCCTGGCGCTCGCCTTCGCGTTGGTCTGCGCCATCGTCGGCAGCTTCGCCTACCTCGCGGTCGACTGGCGCCAGCTGTTCAGCAACGAGTCGATGCGGCTGATGGCCAAGTTCGTGCGCGTGTTCTTCCCGCCCGACCTGACGCCAGCCTTCGTCGCCAAGGCCGCCTGGGGCACCTTGCAGACATTCGCCGTCGCCGCGATCGGCACCCTGCTCGCCGTCGTCGCCGGCGGCGCGCTGGCCTTGCCGGCGGCCGGCCGCTTCGGCCTCGCGGCACGCCTGGCCGCGCGCTTCGGGCTCAACCTGCTGCGCAGCGTTCCGGAGCTGGTGTGGGCCGCCCTCATGGTCATCGCCGCCGGGCTCGGGCCCTTCGCCGGCACGCTAGCGCTGGCCCTGCACACGACCGGCGTGCTCGGCCGCCTCTATGCCGAGAGCCTGGAGAACGCCGCGCCGGAGGCCGAGCGCGCCCTGTGCGACGCCGGCAGCGGCCGCATCGCCGCCTTCGCCTACGCGACGCTGCCGCTGGTCATGGCGCAGGGCGTCGCCTATGCGCTCTACCGGCTCGAGATGAACATCCGCATGGCGGCCGTGCTCGGCTTCGTCGGCGCCGGCGGGCTCGGCCAGATGCTGTACTTCCATCTCTCGATCTTTCAGCAGGCGCAGGCGGCGACGCTGCTCGGCGCGATGTTCCTGCTCGTCTTCGCGGTCGACTCGCTGAGCGCGTTCGTGCGGGCGCGACTGGCCCCGGCGCATGGCTGAGCGCGATCACTCGATCGTCAGCTTGAGGTCGGCGCGCGGCGTCCAGGCGGCTTCGCCCGGCGCCGTTTTCGGCGCGCCGAGGAAGAGGCGGCTGGTCGGCAGCTCTTTGGTCGCGAGGTAGTCGCGCACGACGACGGCGCGGCGCACCGCGAGCTGCTGCATGGCGTCGTCGCCCACGACGATGCTGGCCAGCAGCAGGCCCTCCATCTCGCTGGCCGGCAGGTCTTTGGCCAGGCCGATCACGTTCTTCGGCTTGACGATGTCGGCGCGCTTGTAGACCTCCTTGAGCAGCGCCGGATATTCGGCCTCGCTCACCGACACCGCGGCATCGGCGCTGGCGCCTGCGGCAATCGCCTGGCGGCGCTTTTCCGAGCGCACGATCTGCTGCAGCCGGTCGCGCTTCCAAGCGTCGCGCTCGCTCTCGAGACGGCTTTCGCCGCTCACCGTCAAG
Organism: Burkholderiales bacterium; assembly: GCA_025351025.1. Taxonomy (GTDB): domain Bacteria; phylum Pseudomonadota; class Gammaproteobacteria; order Burkholderiales; family Burkholderiaceae_C; genus Schlegelella_A. The sequence goes on from JANXWR010000404.1 coordinate 7,926, forward strand.
GTCAGCGCCGGCCGCTCGAGCAGCGCGCCGGCGATCTTGTCGAGGCTGGCCCGGGCCGCTGGCGCGAGCGTCGCCGTGCCCGGCGCGAACTCGATCGTCGACAGCTCGCTGTCGCCGCCGCCGAAGGCCGAGGCGAGCAGCGCGAACGGCGCGGTCACGGCCTTGGCGAGAAGGTTGGTGATGACCTTCCAGATCACGCCGCCGAGCGAGAACTGCGGGTCGTTGATCGAGCCGCTGACCGGCAGGTCGAGGTCGATCACGCCATGCCGGTCGGCGAGCAGCGCGACGGCGAGCTTGACCGGCAGGCTCGCAGTCGCGCCCTCGACCTTGTCGCCGAAGGCAAGCTGGTTGAGGACGATCCGGTTGCTCGCCGTGAGCCGGCCGCTCGGCAGCACGACGTAGGCGAGGTCGACGCTCATCTTGCCGCGCTCGATGCCGTAGCCCGAGTACTTGATGGCGTAGGGCGAAAGCGGCGGCAGCTCGAGGTCGCGCACCTGCGCCGTGATGTCGAGCGCGAGCGGCTTGGCCAGCGGATTGACCTTGCCCGTGATCTCGAGCGAGGCCGTGCCCTCGACGCGGCCGCGCAGCGACAGGTCGGCGAGCTGCGGCGGCTCGCCCGCGCCGGGCGGCTGCGACGAGAACGCGCCGAGCCGGCCGGTCAGCTCGCTCAGGTTGGCGTTGTAGTTGGGCTTGACGAAGCGGTCGTTGTACGCGATGCGGCCGTTGACGACGGCGATCGGTCCGAACGTGATGATGGCCGCCGGCACGGAAGCCGCGGCGCTCGGCGCGGCCACGCCACTGGCTGCGCTCGCCGTCGAAGCGGGTGGGCTCGCCCGCGCAACATCCTGCAGATTGAGCCGACCGGATTCGTCGAGCACGACCCGCGCGAAGAAGTCACTGAGCGCGGTCTCGGCGACGGCGACGCGAGTCGCCTTGGCCGGCGCCATCGACACCTCGATGCCACGCAATGACAGCGACTTCCAGTTCAGCAGCTGCTGCCCCGGCGGGCCCTCGCGCACCATCGCCAGACCGCTGCGCTGCGGCGTGTAGCGATCGGCGACCGCGCTGCTGGCACGAAAGTCGTCGATGGTCGCGTCGCCATGCACCGCCAGGCTCGTGCCGGCGGTGCTGCTGCCCCAGGCGAGCTCACCCTTGAAACTGGTTTGTGCCTTCAGCACGTCGATCGTGAAGAGATTGTCGAGATAGGGGTCGAGCAGATGCAGCGGCAGATCCGTGAGCAGCAGCGCCAAACTTGCGTTCGCCGGCACGCCGGACACGAAGTCCTTCAGCTCGCCGCGCAGGTCGACGTTGCCGACGACGCCCGCCCCCACTGCCTTGCCGCTCGGACCGGCCGGCACGGCGACGCGCGCCGTCAGGTGCATGGGCACCGCCGACACCGTGTCGAGCGCCCAGCCATGCGCCTGCACGGCGAGATCGATGATGTCGAGCGCGGCCGGTACGGTCAGGCTGCGATCGGCAAAGCTCGCCCGGCCCTTGTCGAGGGCGAAGTCGCCGAGGACGATGTGCCAGGGAACGGCATGCGCTGCCGCCGGCGGGCTCGATGCGGCGACGGTCGGCGCGGCGGGCGCCTGCCGCGAAGCCGCGCCCGCGCGCTGCCAGGCATCGACGTTCCATCGTCCATCGTTGCCGCGCTCGACGCGAACGCGCGGCGCGTGTAACGCGAGGCGGCCGATCGCGGCAGTGCGCGCGACGGTGTCGACGCGCGCGTCGAGCAGCTCGACGCGCTCGGCGGCGAGCTCGGGCGATTTGGCGTCGCCGAGGACGAGGCCGTCGAGCGCGATCCGGTTCGCGTCGATGCGCAGCTGCGGGCCGGCGTCGGTCGGCCGCCACTCGACCGAAAGGTCGGCGCTCAGCGCGCCGGCCAGCGGCGGCACGAGCACGCTGCGCAGATACGGGCGCGCGACGGCCAGCGGCAAGGCCTCGAGATCGATCTTGACGCTGGCGCCAGCGGCGTTGCCCTGGCCAGAGAAGGCGAGCTTGCCCTGATCGGTCGCCCCGCCGAGCACGCCCTGGCCCTTGAAGACGACCGGCGCGTCGAGCGGCCAGCCGATCGCCTGCGCGTCGAGCGAGAAGTCGGCGAGCGCGAGCACGGCTTCGGGCGCGGTGGTCGCGTCGTGCCAGTCGAGCTGGCCGGCGCGCACCGAGAGCGCCGCCAGCACCACCTTCCAGCGCACCGCCGACGGCGCCGATGGCGCGGCCGCGCTCGCTGCCGTCGAAGCGCTGCGCGCCGACTTGGCCGCGGCGCTGGCCGCCGTCGTCGGCAAGGGCACGCGTGCGACAGGAACAGTCGCGCCCGAGGGCTCCTCGGCAGCGAGCATCAGGTTGACGCGGCCGGCGGCGTTCCGCGCGGCAAGCACGTGCGGCGCATTGACGTCGATGCGCGAAAGCCTGACGATGCTTTCCAGCGGACGCAGATCCTCGATCTGCACCTTGATGCCGCCGACGTCGAGCAGGTCATGCGATGTGGCGTCGGCAACCTTCAGCCCGCTTACCGCGACGCTGCCGCTGACACGCAGCGCCAGCTTCGGCCGCTGCTCGAAGGCGAGCCTGAGATCGGCGCTGAGCAGGGCCGACTGCAGGCGCACCGGCAGGCTCTGCGGCAGATAGGGCAGCCACGGCGCGACGTCGAAGCGATCGAGCCTCACCTGCGCCTCGCCCGCGCCATGCTCGGCGAAGGGCGTCGCCGCGGCCGCCGAATCGAAGCGGCTGCCGTCGAGCGTGAAGGCCAAGTGCGGCTCGACCTTGATCTGGCGTTGCGAAGGCAGCGAGCTGACGAAGGGCACGCCGAGCTCGAGGTCGCGCACCTTGTGCGTCGCGTTCACCGGCGCGTCGACGAAATCTGCGCCGCCGCCGCGCACGACGATGTTGTGCACGGCAAAGCGCGCCGGCCCGTCGCTCGGAGGGATGGCGGCGAGGCGCTGCAGCACGTCGTCGACGTCGTAGCGGCCGTCGCCGAGGCGCGCCAAGCGCAGCAGCGGCGCATCGATGTCGAGGCTGTCGAGCACCGGCGCAAGGCGGAACAGCGAGGTGAGCGCGGCGTCGGCATGCACGCGCTTGACCTCGAGCTGCGCCGGCGCGCCCGCGCTCGCCCCGGCCAGTGCGATGTCGGTGACGGTCAGCTCGAGCGTCCACGGATTGAAGGCGACATGGCCGAGCGTGAGACGGCGGCCGAGCTTGTCGCTCGCCGCCTGCTCGACCTGGCTCTTGACGATCGGCGGCACGATGAACCAGGCCGTGCTCCAGAGCACGGCAAAGACGAGCGCGGCGATGCCGAGGCGAATCGCATTGCGCCGCGTCGCGACACGTTGCACCCAGGGCGGGATCGTCATGACCTCGACTGCAGCGTTGCCCGCGCCGGAACGCTAGAGCGCATCGAGGGCACGTCGGATCCCGGCGACGAGATCCTCGGTCGCCTCGCAGCCAGCGCTCAGGCGGATGAAGCCGGCGCCGACCTTGTCCGTGCCCCAGCGCGCGCGCCGCTCGGCGGAGCTGTGCATGCCGCCGAAGCTGGTCGCCTCGAAGAGCATCTCGCACGAACCGAGAAAGCGCTGCGCCACCTCGGCGCTGGCCAGCTCGAAGCTGACGACGGCGCCGAAGTAGCGCATCTGCCGGCGCGCGATCGCGTACGAAGCATCGGTCTTCAGGCCGGGATAGCGAACCCCCGTCACCGCGCGATGCGTCTTCAGAAGCTCGGCGACCGCCTGCGCGTTTTCCGATTGGCGCGCCAGGCGCAGGTCGAGCGTGGCGAGGCCGCGGTGCACGAGCCAGGCCTCCATCGGCCCTGGGATCGCGCCGACCAAGGTGCGCCATTGCCGGACCGGCTTGAGCAGCTCGGGGTCGCGCACCGCGACGTGGCCGAACACGACATCGCTGTGGCCGTTGAAGGCCTTGGTGTCCGACGCCACCGAGAAGTCGGCGCCGTGACGCAGCGGCGCCTGGCTCAGCACCGTCGCCGTGGTGTTGTCGACGGCAAGCAGCGCGCCGGCGGCGTGCACCCGCGCGGCCAGCGCCTCGATGTCGCAGACGTCGAGGCTGGGGTTGCTCGGCGTCTCGACCCAGACCAGCCTGACGCCGCTGAAGTCGGCGCTCGACATCGCCGTCGTCGACACGAGGCGGATCGTGACGCCCCAGCGCGCCAGGTAGGTCTGCGCATACGAGCGGGTCGCGAAATAGCCGTCGTCGGGGACGACGATGGTGTCGCCCGGCTGCACGAAGGGCGTCAGCACCGCGGCGGTCGCGGCGACGCCCGAGGCGAAGGTCAGCGCCGGCCCGGACTCGAGCTTCTCGATGACGCTTTCGAGCGCCGACCAGGTCGGGTTGTCGAAGCGGCCGTATTGGTACCTGACGCCTTCCTGGTCGCCCGGCAGATGAAAGGCGCTGGCGAACACCGGGCCGGCGAGAAAGGGCGTTCCGGTCATCCGCTCGTCGCTGCCGGCATGTAGGCCGAGCGTGGCGGCGGAAAGGTCGTGGCGGTCTGACATGGGGCGATCCCGGTGCGTCGAATCCCCTTAGCGTAAGGCCAAGCCCCGGTCGAGCGAAAACTTGCCGGCGCCACGCGCCGCGAGCAACAGCAGCGGCGCCGCCCACGACAGATGCGTCGGCCAGGCGTCGGGGTAGACGAAGACCTCGATGACGAGCGTCATGCCGAGGAGGGCCAGCGCGGCGACGCGCGTGCCGAGGCCGAGCACGAGCAGGATCGGAAAGAAGTGCTCGGCGTAGGCCGCGGCGTGCGCCGCCAGAGCCGGGTCGACCAGCGGCAGGTGATACTCGTCGCGGAACAGACCGACCGCGCTGTCGGTCACGGTCAGCCAGCCGCTGACCTTGGTTCGGCCGGAGTAGACGAAGACCGTGGCGATGCCGACGCGGCTGACGAGCAGCACCAGGTCAAGGGCGATCCATCGCTCGAGCGTTTCGGCGACGCGGTTCCAGTGCCGGCGCAGTGCATCGAGATTCATGCGGTCGGTCCTTGCAAGCGAGTGAACGCGCCGGCCGCGACGAGGGCCGGCAACCAGGAGCCGAGCGTCGCCGCTGAATCGTCATGGCCAGCCCCCGCGCGATCGACCGCCGCCGCGAAGAGTAGCCCTTCGGCGCAGGCGTCGAGGAATGCCGCGGCGTCGGAAGCGATGGCATGCCAGGCCACCTCGCCCGAGTGCCGGACGAGCAGGCCGCTTTCGCCTTGCCAGACCAGCTCGTCGCCGACGGGCAAGTGCTCGCGATGGCGGCGCCAGATCGTGAAGGCGGGCAGCGATTCGAATCTCAACCATCGCGCCGAAGGATGCGGAACGAGCGCGGTGGCGAGGAGCGCTTCCGGTGAAAGACCGGCCAGCGCGGCGGCGGCGAGAACCGGCGCGTCGGCGGCGAGGTGCACCTCGGTCCAGGCGCGGTCGAGCCGGGCGACGCCAGGCAGGTAAGGCAGCTCGTCGGCCGCAGCGAGCGACTCGAGAACATCGGCGAAGCCTTCGCCGTAAGCGGCGAGGCTGCTCTCGCGCGGCAAATGCGAGCGAACGAAGTCCGTTGCAGCGCGCTCGAACCACTCGACGCCGACCAGCTGCAGGACGGTCGGAAAGTTCGCGGCGAGCGCATCGACGGCCGCGCGCATCACCGTGTTGCTATAGACCGCGAAGCCGGGCTGCGACGCGATGGCATCGCCCGCCATCGAGCCGGGCTCGGCGAGAAGCGCCGCGGCGAAGCGGCGCTGGAAGGCGGCCAGCTTCTCTACTTCCATCGCCTGCCCTCGATACTCAAACCGGCAACCGTTCGAGCGCGACAAGTCGATCGTGCGCAAGGTTGCGCTCAGCCAGCACCTCGGCGAACGGCGGCAGCTCGGCGTCGCGCTCGATCAGCGTCGGCCGGGCGCCGGCGCGCTCGATGAAGCGCTGGAACAAGGCCCACACCGCGTCGGCGACCGGTGCGTCGTGCGAGTCGACGAGCAATCGCTCGCCGAGGCGCGCGTCGGCGCGATGACCGGCAAGATGGATCTCGGCGACACGATCGGCCGGGAAGGTGTCGACGTAGCGCTCGGCCGAGATGCCGAGGTTGCGCGCGCTGACGTAGACGTTGTTGATGTCGAGCAGCAGCGTGCAGCCGGTGCGGCGCGCGACCTCGGCGAGGAAGTCGATCTCGTTCCAGTCGTGGCCGTCGAGCGCCAGGTAGTGCGACGGATTCTCGAGGGCGATCACCCGGCCGAGCGCGTCCTGCACCCGGGCGACGTTGGCGCAGACGATGCCGAGCGCCTCGTCGCTGCGCGGAAAAGGCAGCAGGTCGGGCAGGTAGGCGCCGCCCTGGCGCGACCAGGCGAGATGCTCCGACACCAGCGCCGGCTCGACGCGACGCACCAGCGCCGCGAGCTGCGCCAGCGTCGCCGCATCGGGCGGGTTGCTGCCGGCGAGCGACAGAGACACGCCGTGCAGCGAGATCGGATGATCGGCGCGAACCGCTTCGAGCCAGGCGAGCCGCGGCCCCCCGGCAACGAAGTAGTTCTCCGCGTGGACCTCGAACCACGCGCCTTCGGCGCGACAGGCAAGCGCCTCGCCGTAGTGCTCGGCCTTGAGGCCGAGCCCCGCGGTCAGGGCGGACACGAGGCGTCCGGTCGACGGGCGGCCTTCAGGTCTTCATCGACTCGAGCGAGCCGGTGCCCTTGGGCGTCTTGATGCCGGTGCATGTGCCTTTGGCGACCGCCTTCCAGGAATTGCCCTGGTAGTCGACCTTCGAGGTGCCGGCGCAGGTTGTTCCCGCGCCGGCGGCGCAGTCGTTCTTGCCGGCGAGGGCCACGCCGTAGCATTTCTCCGTGTTGGCCATCTTGTCCTTTTCCATGTCAGCGGCGAAGGCCTGGGTGGCCAGGGCGGCCAGGGCCGTGGCGGCGAGGGCGAGCGAGCGAGCGTTCATCGGTGAAACTCCAACTTGGTTGAGGAAGAGCGCCAGCCGCGTTTCTACCGCATCGTGGCGCCGTTTCCTAGTTCGCCGCGGCACACCGTTCGGGTACGGCCGTCGGCAAAAAAAGTTTCTTGCGCGGCTGTAACCAGACCGGGCCCGCGCCCGAACTTCAAAGGACGCGTTGAAGCAGGTCGAATCCAAATTGCATGCTCAGTTGTTGCTGGCCTTGGCCGGAGACAGCTCCGCCTACACGCAATTTCTCACCGGCTCCGGCGCGCGCCTTCGTAGCTACTTCCGGCGCCGCCTGATCGCCTTTCCCGACGACGTAGAGGACCTCGTGCAAGAGACGCTGCTCGCGATTCACAACCAGCGCCACACCTACCGTGCCGAGCAGCCGGTGACCGTGTGGCTGCACGCGATCGCCCGCTACAAGCTGATCGACTCGTTGCGCGCGCGATCGATGTGCCGCTCGACGACGACGTCGCCGATGCCTTCGCCGACGAAGCACCGGCGGCCGCCGAATCGCGGCGCGACCTGCTCGAGCTGCTGGCGGGATTGCCCGATCGATTCCGCCTGCCGATCGTGTACGTGAAGGTCGAGGGTCTTTCCGTCGCCGAAGCGTCGGCACGATCCGGGATGTCGGAGTCGGCGATCAAGGTCGGCATCCACCGCGGACTCAAGCGCCTGGCGGCGATGGCAAAAGGCAACCCATGAAAACCGAGGCCCTGATCGAAGCGCTCGGCCGCGGCCCCATCGCCGTCGACACCCAGGCGCCGGCGCGCCGGTTCGGCATCGCGATCGGCGCGGGCGTCGCCGTGTCGCTGGCGGCGATGCTGGCGCTGCTGGGGCCGAGACCCGATCTCGCCGCCGCCGCGTCCGAGCCGATGTTCTGGATGAAGCTGGCCATTCCGGCCGTGCTCGCCTGGGCCATGCTCGCTGCCTCGGCACGGCTGTCTCGACCCGGCGGCGGCGCCAAGGTCGCGTGGCTGGCGATGGCCGCACTGCTCTTCGCCGTCGAGACGGCGGCGGTCCTTTTCGTCGCGTTGGCGCCGGCGGCAGAACGCCTGCCGATGGTCGCCGGTCGCACCGCCTGGCCGTGCGTCGCGAGCATCGCGCTGCTGGCGCTGCCGATCCTGGCGGCCACCGTGCTCGGCATGCGCGCTCTGGCGCCGACCCGGCTGCGCGCCGCCGGACTCGCCGCCGGGCTCGTTGCCGGCGCCCTGGCGGCGACCGTCTACGCCCTGCACTGCGACGAATCGACGCTGCCCTTTTTCGCCGTCTGGTACGTGCTCGGCATGGCGATTCCGGGCGCGCTGGCCGCGCTCGCCGGCCCGCGCATGTTGCGCTGGGCCTGAAGGTTATTCGGCCATCAGCTCCTCGACCGGCAGCGCGCGCTTGACGCGCACCCGCCGCAGGTAGCTGTAGAACTGCCCCAGGATCAGCAAGGCACAGGCGCCGATGATCCAGGCGGCGATCGGCCGCTGCAGGTAGACGCCGAGGTTGCCGCGCGCGAGCAGCATGGCCCGCCTGAAGTTCTCTTCGATCATCGGCCCGAGCACGTAGCCGAGGACGATCGGCGCCATCGGAAAGTCGAGCGCCAGGAAGATCGCGCCGACGATGCCGAAGGTGGCCACCTCGGCGACGTCGAACAGGCTGTTGTGCGTGCTGTAGACGCCGATGCAGATGAAGAACAAGGCCGACGGATAGAGCAGCTTGTACGGCACCTGCAGCAGCTTCACCCACACGCCGATCATCGGCACGTTGAGGATGATGAGCAGCACGTTGCCGATCCAGAAGCTGGCGATCAGGCCCCAGAAGATGTCCGGGTGCTCGCTGATCATCTGCGGCCCGGGTTGGATGCCCTTGATGATCAGCGCGCCGAGCAAGAGGGCCATCACCGCATCACCCGGGATGCCGAGCGACATGGTCGGGATGAAGTCGACCTGGGTCTTCGAGTGCGCCGCCGCCTCGGGCGCGGCGACGCCCTCGATCGCGCCCTTGCCGAAGCGCGACGGATCCTTGGCGATCTTCCGCTCGACCGCGTAGGCGATGAAGGTCGTGATCGTCGGCCCCGTGCCCGGCATGGCGCCGAACAGGCAGCCGACCGCGGTGCCGCGGATCATCGGCCAGA
>JANXWR010000420.1 GCA_025351025.1 Burkholderiales bacterium
GTGCCGTGCGGCGTGGCAAGGCGTGTCCAGCTCGTGTACTCGAAGCTTTCGCCCGGCTTCAACACCGGCTGGTGGCCGACCACGGCGAGGCCGCGCACTTCTTCGACGTGGCCGTTCGCATCGGTGACGATCCAGTGCCGGGCGATCAGCTGGCCGGTGACGTCGCCGCTGTTCCTGATCGTGATCGTGTAGGCAAAGGCGAACTGGCCGGCCTCCCGGTCCGACTGCTCGGGTAGGTGGCGGACCGCGACGGTCGTCGTGAACTCGGGTTTGGCCATGAGCCCATTTTGGCAGGCGGACGAGACACGAGACCTAGAATCCTTGCGACAGGCCCGCCCATGAAGACCTATCGCATCGCCCCCAGCATTCTTTCCGCCGATTTCGCCAGGCTCGGCGATGAGGTGAGGAGCGTCATCGATGCCGGCGCCGACTGGATCCACTTCGACGTGATGGACAACCACTACGTGCCGAACCTGACGATCGGCCCGACGGTCTGCGAAGCGATCCGCAAGCACGCGGTGAAGGCCGATGGCACGAAGGTGCCGATCGACGTGCACCTCATGGTCGAGCCGGTCGACGCGCTCGCCCAGGCGTTCGCGAAGGCCGGCGCCGACATGATCAGTTTTCACGCCGAGGCGAGTCGTCACGTCGACAGGACGATCCAGCTCATCAACGCCGAAGGCTGCAAGGCCGGCCTGGTTTTCAACCCGGCGGCGTCGCTCGACGTCCTCGATTGGGAGCTCGACAAGCTCGATCACGTGCTCGTCATGAGCGTCAACCCCGGCTTCGGTGGCCAGGCCTTCATCGCTTCGGCCCTGCGCAAGATCGAGGCGATCAGGAAGCGCATCGACGCCAGCGGCCGCGACGTCCGGCTTGAGGTCGACGGCGGCATCAAGGTCGACAACATCCGCGCCGCTGCCGACGCCGGCTGCGACACCTTCGTCGCCGGCAGCGCGATCTTCGGCGCCGCCGACTACCGCACGGTGATCGACGCCATGCGCGCCCGGCTCGCCGATTGAGCGACAGGCAGGCGCTCGCCATGGGCAGCCCCGCGCACACGCATCACGAGTCGCACGGTCACGGTCATCACGACCACGACCACGACCACGACCACGACCACGACCACGGCCACGGCCACGGCCACGGCCACGGCCACGCGACGATGCTCGGCGGTGGACATCAGCACGGGCCGGCGCGGCACGACCGCGCCTTCGCCATCGGCATCGCCGTCAACGTCCTGTTCGTCGCGATCGAGGCGATCGTCGGCTGGCGCGTCGACTCGCTGGCGCTGATGGCCGACGCCGGCCACAACCTCGGCGACGTGCTCGGCCTGGTGATGGCCTGGGCCGGCGCCTTCGCCGGCCGGATCGCCCCCGACGACCGCTACACCTGGGGCTGGAAGCGCGCCTCGATCCTTGCCGCCTTCGCCAACGCCCTGCTGCTGCTCGTGGCGATGGGCTCGATGGTCTGGGTCGCCGTCGTTCGACTGCAGGCGCCCGAGCCGACGCAGCCGGTCATGGTCATGGTGGTGGCGGCGATCGGCATCGCCGTCAACCTCGGCACCGCGCTGCTCTTCTTGCGCGGCCGCCACGACGACCTCAACATCCGCGGCGCCTTCCTGCACATGGCCGCCGACGCGGCGGTGTCGGCCGGCGTCGTCGTCGCCGGCGCGCTCGTGCTCTGGCAGGGCTGGCTCTGGGTCGACCCGGTGGCGAGCCTGCTGATCGCCGCCGTCATCCTGGTCAGCACCTGGCAGCTGTTCCGCGATTCGTTGCACCTCATGTTCGACGGCGTGCCCCGGTCGATCGACCTCGACGCGGTGCGCGCCGAGCTAGAGGCGCTGCCCGGCGTCGACTGCGTGCACGACCTGCACGTCTGGGCGTCGGGCACGACCGAAGTCGTGCTGACGGCGCACGTCGTCATCCCCGCCGGCCATCCCGACGACGACTTCTTTCGCGCCGCCGCCGAGAGGATGAAGGAGCGCTTCGCGATCGGCCACGTCACCCTGCAGGCGTCGACCGAGCCGCTGATGGCGGCTTGCAGCGGGCCGAAGGCGCCCCCAGCTTCATCGAGCGATCTGGCGCTCCACGCGTCGACGCACTGAACCTCCGATGAAATACCAGGACTACTACCAGGCGCTCGACGTGCCGCGCACGGCGACGCAGGACGACATCAAGAAGGCCTACCGCAAGCTCGCCCGCAAGTACCACCCGGACGTGAGCAAGTTGCCCGACGCCGAGGCGAAATTCAAGGAGATCAACGAGGCCAACGAGGTGCTCAAGGATCCCGAGAAGCGCGCTGCCTACGACCAGATGGGCAGCAACTGGAAGGCCGGCCAGGAGTTCCAGCCGCCGCCCAATTGGGACGAAGGATTCGAGTTCCGCGGCGGCGCGGCGGGCGGCGGCAACCCCTTCGGCGGCACCGAAGGCTTCGACGCCAGCGACTTCTTCGAGTCGCTGTTCGGGCGTCGCGGGCGCGCCGGCGGCTCGCCCCGGCGCAGCGCCAGCATGCAGGGCGAGGACCATCACGCCAAGGTTCTGATCGACCTGGAAGACGCCTTCCATGGCGCCGAGCGGAGCATCTCCTTGCGCGTGCCGAAGGAGGGCGCCGACGGCCGCGTCGCGCTCGAGGAGCGCCGCCTCGACGTGCACATCCCGCGCGGCATCCGCGCCGGCCAGCACCTTCGCCTGGCCGGCCAGGGTGCGGCCGGCAGCGGTGGCGCCCCGGCCGGCGACCTCTACCTCGAAATCGAGTTCAAGCCGCACCCGCGCTTTCGCGTCGACGGCAACGACGTCTACGTCGACCTGCCGCTGGCCCCTTGGGAGGCCGCGCTCGGCGCGACTGTCGAGGCGACAACGCCCGAGGGCGAGGTGCAGCTGACGATTCCCAAGGGCTCGGCCGCCGGCCGCAAGCTCCGGCTGAAAGGTCGCGGCCTGCCTGCCGCGAAGGCGGGCGGCATCGCGGGCGACCTCTATGCCGTGCTGTCGATCGCCTTGCCGCCCGCCGATCCGGAGAAGGCGCGCGAGGCCTATGCGGCGATGGCCGGCGTCTTCGCCGACTTCAACCCGCGCGCCCCCCGTGGAGGATGACCATGAGCGACACCGGATCTTCCGTGCTGCGCGGCAGCGTCGTCGAAGAAGAGCTGACCCTGACGACCTTCGAGCTGTGTCGCGCCTCGAGCACCAGCGAATCGCATGTCGAGATGTGGGTCGCCGAAGGCGTGCTGGAGCCGAGCGGAGCGTCGCGCGAGGAATGGCGCTTCAGCGGTCGCTCGTTGGCACGCATCCGCATCGCCTCGCGGCTGGCGCGCGACCTCGAGATCAACTCGCCCGGCGTGGCGCTCGCGCTCGACCTGCTGGACGAGATCGAGCGGCTCGAGGCGCGCCTGCGCCGGCGTTCGTAGTTGGGAGCCCGGGTGGCAGAGAAACGGGTCCGCGTCAGGGCGAGTCGCGGCGCCTGACAAGGCGCCGCCGAGGCCGTGTGGTTGCACCACACAACGAGGCGGCAACGCCGCCAGGTGCCGCGAATCGCCCTGACCGTTCGGGTTGGGCCTGCGAGGGTGCGCAGGCGGCGTTGCGCCGCTTGCCCGGGCGGTCAGCCCGGGCCGCGCGACGCGCCTTGCCCGCGCACCCTCGCAGGCCCAACGCGGACCCGTTTCTCTGCCACCCGGGCTCCTAACGGCACGCCGGCCTCGGCCTTGACTTCCTTGAGCACGACGCTCGAGCGGATGTGCGTCACGCCGGGCAGGCGAAAGGCCGTCTCGTGCAGGAAGCTCTCGTAGCTGTGGATGTCGGGCACCAGCACCTTGATGCTGTAGTCGGCGCCGCCGGTCGTGCTGTAGCAGGCGACAATCTGCGGGCAGGCGGCGACGGCGCGCTCGAACTCGCGCACGGTGCCCTCGGTGTGCTGCGTGAGGTTCACCTCGGCGAGCACGCAGAGAGCGAGACCGACGCTGCTGCGGTCGACGACCGCGCCGTAGCCGCGGATGACGCCCGCGGCCTCCATCGCCTTGACCCGCTTCCAGCATGGCGTCGAGGTCAGGCCGACGGCGGCGGCGAGTTGCTGCACCGTCTGGCGCGAGTCGCGTTGCAGCGCCTCGAGAATCGCGTGGTCCTTGCGATCGAGAACAATCATGCTGTCATCATGGATAAATCTGACAATCCATGCTCCGAAGCATCGACTCTACGACAAAGAAAGAATCCTCTTCTCCGCCGTGGCTCATACAGTAACGCCGAAGTCTTGTCGTCCTGAGCGCAGTGAAGGATCTCGACCCTTGCAGCGCCGGGATCCTTCGCTGCGCTCAGGATGACATTCGCCGGAGGCCTCATGCCGCAAACGCTTCTTCGCCCGAACTACCGCCTGGCCGACAACCTCGCCGCGGCGGACGGTGTCGTCTTCCTGACCGGCACGCAGGCCCTGATCCGGCTGCCGCTGATGCAATCGGCGCGCGATGCGGCCTTCGGCGTCAAGTCGCAAGGCTTCATCAGCGGCTACCGTGGCTCGCCACTCGGCATGGTCGACCAGCAGGCGTGGAAAGCGTCCAAGCTGCTCGACAAGGCCGGCGTGAAGTTCCTGCCCGCGATCAACGAAGAGCTGGGCGCGACCGCGGTGCTCGGCACGCAGCGCGTCGAGTCCGACCCCGAGCGCACCGCCGATGGTGTGTACGCGATGTGGTACGGCAAGGGCCCGGGCGTCGACCGCGCCGGCGACGCGCTCAAGCACGGCAACGCCTACGGCTCGTCGCCGCATGGCGGCGTGCTCGTCATCGCCGGCGACGACCACGGCTGCGTCTCGTCCTCGATGCCGCACCAGAGCGACGTCGCGATGCAGTCCTGGCACATGCCGGTCGTGGCGCCGGCCAACGTCGCCGAGTACCTTGAGTTCGGGCTCTACGGCTGGGCGTTGTCGCGCTTCTCGGGCAACTGGGTCGGCTTCACGGCGCTGTCGGAAGTCGTGGAGAGCGGCTCGACCGTCGACCTCGACGAGACGAACGCGCGCGTCGCCGCATGGAAGGGCGCCGCCGAGGTCGAGGCGATGACCGGCTTCGTGCGTCCGGCCGAGGGGCTGCACTATCGCTGGCCCGACCTGCCCTCGCTGAAGATCGAAGAGCGCCTGCACGCCAAGCTCGACGCGGTGCGCGCCTTCGCGAAGGTGAATTCGATCGACCGCGAAGTCGTCGTGTCGAAACACGCGACGGTCGGCATCGTCACCTGTGGCAAGGCGCACCTCGACCTGCTCGAGGTGTTTCGCCGCCTCGACATTTCGCTCGACGCGCTGGCCGCGGCCAGCGTGCGCCTCCGCAAGGTCGGCCTCTCGTATCCGCTCGAGCCGACCCGCATCGAGGCCTTTGCCGAAGGCCTCTCGGAGATCCTCGTCGTCGAAGAAAAAGGTGCCGTCGTCGAGACGCAGATGCGCGATCTTTTCTACAACGCGAAAGTCCGACCGACGATCGTCGGCAAGCGCGACGCCGCGGGCAAGCCGCTCGTCTCCGAGCTCGGGGAGCTGCGCCCGTCGCGGCTTATCGAGATCGTCGCGAACTGGCTCGCAGCGAGGTTTCCGCAGCTCGACCGCCGCCACCTGGTCGTTGACTTCACGGTGCCGCAGCTGCTCTCGAATGCCGGCGACGCGGTCAAGCGCCTGCCCTATTTCTGCGCCGGCTGCCCGCACAACACCTCGACGAAAGTGCCCGAAGGGTCGCGCGCGCAGGCTGGCATCGGCTGTCACTTCATGGCCTCGTGGATGGACCGCGATACCGAGGGCCTGATCCAGATGGGCGGCGAGGGCGTCGACTGGGTCTCGCACGCGATGTTCACGAAGGTGCCGCACGTCTTCCAGAACCTCGGTGACGGCACCTACTACCACTCGGGCTACCTGGCGATCCGCCAGGCGATCGCCGCCAGGACCAACATCACCTACAAGATCCTGTTCAACGACGCGGTGGCGATGACCGGAGGCCAGCCGGTCGACGGCATCATCTCGGTCGACGGCATCGCCCGCCAGGTCGAGGCCGAAGGTGCGACCCAGGTCGTCGTGCTTTCCGACGACATCTCGAAGTACGACCGAATCCACGATCGCTTTCCCGCCGGCACCGAATTTCACGAGCGCGGCGAGCTCGACGCGGTGCAGCGGCGGCTGCGCGAGATGAAGGGCGTGACCGTGCTCATCTACGAGCAGACCTGTGCCGCCGAGAAGCGCCGGCGCCGGAAGAAGGGCGAGCTGGTCGATCCGGCGCGGCGCCTCTTCATCAATGAACGTGTCTGCGAAGGCTGCGGCGATTGCTCGGTGCAGTCGAATTGCGTCGCCGTCGTGCCGCTCGAGACCGAACTCGGTCGCAAGCGCAAGATCGACCAGTCGAGCTGCAACAAGGACTACTCCTGCGCGCAGGGCTTTTGCCCGAGCTTCGTCGGCGTCGTCGGCGGCACGTTGAAGAAGAAGCAGGGCGCGCTCGCCGGGCCGGGCGCAGCCCGTTTCGCAGCGCTCATCGACAAGCTGCCGCTGCCTGCGCCGCACGCCTGGACCGGGCCGTTCGACCTGCTCGTCACGGGCGTCGGCGGCACCGGCGTGGTCACGGTCGGTGCCGTCATCGCCATGGCCGCCCACCTCGAGGGCCATTCGGCGAGCGTGCTCGACTTCATGGGCTTCGCACAAAAGGGCGGCTCGGTGCTTTCGTTCGTGCGCCTCGCCAAGGACAAGGCGGCGCTGAACCAGGTGCGCATCGACGCGCAACAGGCCGACGCCGTGCTCGCTTGCGACATCGTCGTCGCCGCCTCGGCCGAAGCCCTGCAGACGGTGCGCTATGGCCGGACCCGGGTGCTCGCCAACACGCACGAGATCCCGGTCGCCGAATCGCTCTCCAATCCCGACGCCAGCCTGAAGGTCGACGCCCTGCTCGAGAAGCTCGAGTTCGCCGCCGGCGCGGAGCGCGTCGAGACCATGGACGCGCAGACGCTCGCCGAAGACTTCCTCGGCGACACGATTGTCTCCAACATCGTCGCCATGGGCTATGCGTGGCAGCGCGGCCTGGTGCCGGTCGGCCTAGCGGCGATGCAGCGGGCGATCGATCTGAACGGCGTCGCGGTCGAGAGCAACAAGGCGGCGTTTTCGCTGGGGCGGCTGGCCGCCGCCGACCCGGTCGCTTGCCGCGAGCTGCTGCACGAGCCCGATCCGGCGACACAGCACGCCGAGACGCTCGACGAGCTGGTCACCCGCTCGTCGCGCTTTCTCGCGTCGTATCAGAACGAGCGCTATGTCGAGCGCTATCGGAAGCTGGTCAGCGCCGTGCGAGCTCGCGAAGAAGCCGTCTGCGGCACGCAAGGCGGCCTGCCGCTATCGCGCGCCGCCGCCGAGCAGATGCGCAAGCTCATGGCCTACAAGGACGAGTACGAGGTCGCCCGTCTCTACACCGACGGCGAGTTCGCGAAGCGCCTGGCCGAGCAGTTCGAAGGCGCGCCGACGCTCGAGTTCTACATGGCGCCGCCGGCCCTGGTGAAGCCGAAGGGCGAAGGCCGCGCCGCGGCGCCGAAGAAGCGGCGCTTCGGGCCGTGGCTGTTGCCGATGCTGACGTTGCTCGCCCACGGCAAGGCGCTGCGCGGCACGGCCCTGGATCCGTTCGGCCGCACCGAGGAGCGCAGGCTCGAGCGACGCTTGATCGACGAGTACGAGACGCGAGTTGCCGAGCTCATCGCCGGCTTGTCGCCCGAGAAGGTGCCGGTCGCCGTCGCCATTGCGAACGTGCCCACGTCGATTCGCGGCTACGGGCACGTCAAGCTCGCCAGCCTGGCGATTGCTCGGGCGCGCGAGAAGGAGCTGCTCAACCGCTTCGATCCCGAGCGCTATCCGCGGCCGACGGGTACGGCCGTGGCGGGTCACTTTCGAGGCATTCCCGTCACCCCGGCCTGAGCCGTGCGCCGGGCGCCGGGCCGCCCCAAGCCCGGCGCCGCCCCCTCGGGGGGCAGCGAACGCAGTGAGCGTGGGGCTCTACTTCTAGCGCAGGCTGGGCAGGAACTTGGTCAGCTTGGCGATCAGCGCATCGGGCGTGAAAGGCTTGACGATGAAGTCGGCCGCGCCCGCCTCCATGCTGCGCACGAGGATCTCGCGGCGCGCCTCGCCGGTGAGCATGACCACCGGAATGCCGGCGAGCGCCGGGTCGGCCTTGAGGTGCTGCGTCAGCTCGACGCCGTCGCGGCCCGGCAGATTCACGTCCATCAAGATCAGGTCGGGCTGGACGCTGCGCACGCGGTCGAGCGCGGCAGCACCGTCGCTTTCGGCGACGAGCTCGACGTTCTGGCTCTCGAGCGTGATGGCGACGAGCTGGTGCGAGAACTCGTCGTCCTCGACGAGGAGGACGAGCGGGCGTGTCCGGCCGGAGACCTTGGGACGAGCGACGACGTGAGACAGGCGGCCGGCGATGCGCACGCTCGTCGACAGGCGATCGGGGTCGACGGCGCCGACCGGGTTGGGCACGTAGTCGTCGAACACGCCCTCCTGGACCAGCCGCGCCGCCGCGGCGAGCTCGCCGGCATCGCACACGATCAGGGCGATCGGCGCGCCTTTCGGGCTCGCCCGCAGCACGCGGGCCTGCCGCTCGCTTGCGGCGAGCGTTGGCAGAGCGAACAGCACGATGTCGGCGCCGGCCTCGGCAATGTCGGCGACGGCGCGGCCCGGCTCGATCGAGAGGCGCACGCCGGCGACGAGGTCGGCGGCCAGGTGCTGCACGATTGTCTGCGCGGCTTCGCTGCTCTGGGCGACGACGAGGATGCGGGTCGTTTCGATGGGGAAGGAACTGTCGCTGACGTGACCGGCATTGTCGGCCCGGGTGCGGCGTCGCGTCGCGTCGAACAAATCACGCAATCCGGCTGCTACACTTTTGCGATGGTCGAGCCAATGCCGATTGCCGCGAGGTCCGAGGACCAGGGAGCCTGGCCCTGGCGCCGCTGCCCGCGCGCCAGCTGCCGCTGACACGGCGACGGCACCGGTGACGCGCCTCGCGGCCACCGGCTGAACGCGGCGGACCCTAGGGCCGCCATCCGAATCGACTCTCCGACGCGCGCCGTTCGCGGCGCAGGCGGATGATCAGCCAGCCTGGCGCGACGCGCCGGGCCTTCGACCATGACCGAAATCGAATTCAAGAGCCTGGCGCTGCAAGGCTTCAACCGCATTCCCTTGATCGCCGAGGCCTTCGCCGATCTCGAGACGCCGCTCTCGCTCTACCTGAAGCTCGCGCACGACGACCACGGCGACGGGCGCTCCAGCTTTCTCCTCGAATCGGTGGTGGGCGGCGAGCGCTTCGGCCGCTACTCGTTCATCGGCCTGCCGGCGCGCACGCTGCTGCGCGCCAGCGGCTTTCGCACCGAGGTCGTGACCGACGGCGCGGTGGTCGAAACGCGCGAGGGCAATCCGCTCGACTTCATCGCCGAATGGCAGAAGCGGTTCAAGGTCGCGCTGCGGCCGGGCTTGCCGCGCTTTTGCGGCGGGCTGGCCGGCTACTTCGGCTACGACGCGGTGCGTTACATCGAGCCGCGCCTGGCGAAGACCTGGAAAGACGGCGGCATAGACACGCCCGACATCCTGCTCCTGCAATGCGAGGAGCTGGCCGTCATCGACAACCTCTCGGGGCGGCTCTACCTCATCGTCTACGCCGATCCCTCGCAGCCCGAGGCGTGGTCGCGGGCGCGCCGTCGCCTAGCCGAGTTGACCGGCAAGCTGTCGACCAGCGTCGCCGCGCCGGCGGTGCGGCGTGGCGCGGCGCACGGCGTCGAACGCGAGTTCGGCAAGCAGGCCTACCTGGCCGCGGTGTTGCGCGCCAAGGAGTACGTCGCGGCCGGCGACATGATGCAAGTGCAGGTCGGGCAGCGGCTGAAGAAGCGCTACACCGAGTCGCCGCTCAGCCTCTACCGGGCGCTGCGATCGCTCAACCCGTCGCCCTACATGTTCTTCTACGACTTCGGCGACTTCCAGGTCGTCGGCGCCTCGCCCGAGATCCTGGTGCGCCAGGAGCACACGCCCGAAGGCGACAAGGTGACGATCCGGCCGCTCGCGGGAACCCGGCCGCGGGGCGCGACGCCGGCGCAGGACAAGGCGCTCGAGGCCGAGCTGGTGAGCGACCCGAAGGAGCGCGCCGAGCACCTGATGCTGATCGATCTGGCGAGGAACGACATCGGCCGCATCGCCAGGACCGGCAGCGTCAAGGTGACCGAGGCCTTTGCCGTCGAGCGCTACTCGCACGTGATGCACATCGTCAGCAACGTCGAGGGCCTGCTGAAGGAAGGCATGACCAACCTCGATGTGCTGAAGGCGACATTTCCCGCGGGCACGCTTACCGGGGCGCCGAAGATCCGCGCCATGGAGATCATCGACGAGCTCGAGCCCGTCAAGCGTGGCCTCTACGGCGGCGCCTGCGGCTACCTCAGCTTTGCCGGCGACATGGACGTGGCCATCGCCATCCGCACCGGCATCGTCAAGGACCAGATGCTCTACGTGCAGGCGGCGGCGGGCGTCGTTGCCGACTCGGAGCCCGAGCTGGAATGGCAGGAGACGGAAGCCAAGGCGCGCGCCTTGATCCGTGCTGCCGAGCTGGTCGAAGAGGGCTTCTGACATGCTCCTCATGATCGACAACTACGACTCCTTCACCTACAACTTGGTGCAGTATTTCGGCGAGCTCGGCGAGGACGTGCGCGTGTTCCGCAACGACGAGATCACGCTCGAAGGCATCGCCGGCCTGCGCCCTGAGCGGCTGGTGCTGTCGCCCGGACCGTGCTCGCCGGCCGAGGCCGGCATCTGCGTCGAGGCGATCCGTGCCTTCGCGGGCAAGCTGCCGATCCTCGGCGTCTGCCTCGGCCACCAGGCGATCGGCGCGGCCCTCGGCGGCCGGATCGTTCGCGCGGCGCGGTTGATGCATGGCAAGTCGAGCCGCGTCACGACCGACGGGCAAGGCGTCTACGCCGGTCTTCCGGGCGAGTTCGACGTCGTCCGTTACCACTCGTTGGCGATCGAGCGCGAGAGCCTGCCCGAGTCGCTCGCGGTCACATCGACCAGCGAGGACGGTGAGATCATGGGCGTTCGCCATCGCGAGCTGGCGGCGACCAAGACGCCGCTCGAGGGCATGCAGTTCCACCCCGAGTCGATCCTGACCGAGCACGGTCACGCGATGCTCAAGAATTTTCTGGAGGCTTCGGCATGAAGATGAAGATGGCCGGGCGCCGGGCCGCTCCCAAGCACGGCCGCGCCCCCTCGGGGGGCAGCGCCGCCGCGCATGCGGCAAGCGTGGGGGCACCATGAATATCGTGGATCTTCGAAGCGATACCGTGACACGGCCGCCCGCCGGGATGCGCGCCGCCATGGCCATGGCGCCGGTCGGCGACGACGTGTTCGGCGACGACCCGACCGTGAATGCGTTGCAGGAGCGCGTCGCGGCGCTGTTCGGCAAGGAGGCGGCGCTCTTCGTCAGCAGCGGCACGCAGGGCAACCTGTGCGCGCAGCTCAGCCATTGCCAGCGCGGCGAAGAGGCGATCGTCGGCCAGCTCGCGCACACCTACCGCTACGAGGCCGGTGGTGGCGCCGTGCTCGGCAGCATCCAGCCGCAGCCGGTGCCGCAGCAGTCCGACGGCACGCTCCTGCTCGCCGACATCGAGGCGGCGATCAAGCCCGATGACGAGCACTTCGCGCCGACCCAGCTGCTCTGCCTGGAGAACACCTGGAACGGCAAGGTGCTGCCGCTTTCCTATCTCGATCAGGCGACGGCGTTGGTGCGCAAGCGCGGCATCGCCAGCCACCTCGACGGCGCGCGACTCTTCAATGCCGCCGTCGCTTCGGGCACGTCCGACGGGCGCGCCAAGTCCCTTGCTGAAGCACACCGAGACGCTGTCGAAGGACGCCGCGATCTGCCCCACGGACGTGCCCGAAGCGACGGCGGCATTGAAGAGTCGCGCGCCGTCGAGGTGGCTGGCGATGCCGCGCTTGCGCACCAACGCCGTCGCC
>JANXWR010000495.1 GCA_025351025.1 Burkholderiales bacterium
AGATCCAGGGCGTCAAGGACCTCTGGATCCTCAAAACCGCATTGGGTCGGCCTGACCGCAAAGCTCACGTTGACGAGGCCAAAATGGCCGCGTAACGTGTCCCCAGCCGCCGCCGGTTGCAACTATCAGTGGGACATCGCCGGCCGAAACGCCGTTGCCAGTCAATTCTGAAAACGAGTGGACCCCGCCTGGTGGTGCTTTTGTTGTCGATGTTTGCAAACCACTCGAGCTGCACGGCCGCGATCGACAGCAATGCAGCGGCTGCTGTCGGTCGTAGCCGCAACCTGGACGGCTGCTGTGGGCCGCATTGCGGTCATCCGTGTGCTGCTGACCGCTTCCACTGATGGACCGCTTTATGCGGTACTGCCGAAGGTCGGTGCTTGTCGGCTGGATCGGTGACTACAAACGTCCGCTTTGCAATGTCGCCACCGCGCACTCTCGACCCAAAGCTGAAGTACCCGTCGACGAATTCGCAGCACAAGAGCAGACGTCCATCGTTTGCCTGAGACTCACACCAAACGCGAGCGGCGCGCGGTCGTCGCATGGGTGAGCACCATTGGAAGTACTCGAATAGCGGGAGAGGGGAATCACAAATCGCTCTCGACGAGCGCGTCGATGCAATCTCCGAGACACCAGCCCACCAGTTCGTCTTCGTGGGCCTGCTCGCCCTGTGCGTGCCAGCGAGCGAGTTCTATATCGGTGCTGGGGCGATCACTCAGTGCCGCCCGGACGAGAGATCGCGCGCGATCGAAGATCGGAGTGTTCGAGAGACCCCTTCGTTCCAGCTGCCGACTGGCGGCCGCGTCCAGCCGGACGGCGTCGGCTGCACGACCCTGCTGAAAAGCCAACCAGGCAAAGACGCTGAGCATGTGCGGCAGCATGTCATCGCTCCGCCAACCGCGCATGGCTTGGCGGGCAACGGAGGCAGCTTCGTCCGGGCGTCCGAGAAAGGTCAGCGCGATCAACGCGGCCCGCTCGGCCGAGTTGCGCACGGCCGGCGTCGGACTTCGCCGCAGCACGTTGCGCGCGACGGCCAGCGCTTCGTCGTGCCGCTCCGTGCACAGCAAGGGCATGCACAGATTGGCCAGCGTGTTCAAGACAAAGTCGTCTTCCCCAGGCACGAACTGGAGTAGCCGGGCTGCGCGCGTAAAGGAATCGATCGCCTCCTCGAAGCGCCCCTCCGCTCCATCGACAGCAGCCAGGAGATTGAGCCGCAGGGCCGTGGCCTTCGCAGGCCAGCCGGTCGCCTCTAGCGATCCCATCTCCTGTACCGATTCCCGTGCTTCGGCGCATCGGCCGAGGTGCATCAGGGCGAAGCCCTTGCGGTAAAGCCCCAGGTGCACGCGCCGCGGACTGCCGGTGCGGCGATAGATGCGCTCAGCGCGTTCCATCATGCCTGTGAGCTGGTCCGACGGCAGACGGCCGTGCGTTCCCAGGGCGCACAGACCCGTCCAGAAAACCTGGGCCGTTTCGGCCGGCACGCTCTCGTCGATGCCGGCCTGAAACGGCAGCATCGCCTGCGACGCCTCGGTCGAGAGCCCGAGCATGCGCAGCGCCTCGCTGGAATAGGCGACTAGGCCGATCGCCAGCGACCGATTCCCCGATGGCCCGTTACTCCAGGCACGGGCTACGCGCAGGTTGTCGACTTCGGGCGACAGCTGCTGCAGGAATTCGGCCATGCTCAGCGCGCCCTGGATCTGCTCGTTCTTCGCCGTTTCCACCCGTCTGAAAAGATCGCACATCGTGCGGGCATGACGCTCATGCAACGCATCGGCCTCGCCCGCCTCGGTGAGCTTTTCCAGCGCGTACTGCCGCGTAACTTCCAGCAAGCGGTAGCGTGGCGGGTCGGCATCGTCGGGAACGACGAGCGACTTGTCGATCAGCTCGCCCAGCGCGTCGAGCACGCCCCAGGCATCGAGCGCCGGACAGTCGCCGCCGGCATCGGCCTCGGCATCTTCATCGACCGCCGCTTGCTGGGCGAGGTGCAGCGTGAAGCCGCCGACGAACACGGCTACGCGGCGCAGCAGCCTGCGCTCAGCCGGCAGCAGCAGGCCGTGCGACCAGTCGAAGGCGGTGCGCAGTGTCTGGTGCCGTGGACCGAATCGCGAATCGCCAGGCCCGAGCACGCGCAGGCTCTCCAGGAGCCCGGAGCGAATCCCGTTGACGCCGAGAACGCGCGCGCGCGCCGCGGCCAGCTCGATCGCGAGCGGTACGCCATCGAGATGGCGGCACACCTCGGCGACGGCCTCCGCATTGCCGTCGCCGAGGCGAAAGCCGGGGTCGGCGGCGGTCGCGCGCGCCTCGAACAGGGCCATGGCACCGAAGGTGCGAAAGTCGGCTGCTGCGACGTCGATCGGCACCGTCAGCGGCTGCACGTGGAAGCGCTGCTCGCGCGGCACGCGTAGCGCCTGGCGGCTCGTCACCAGGAGGGCGAGTCGCGCCGATCCGGCCAGCAACGCCGTCGCCAGCGCCGCCGCGGCCTCGGGCAGATGCTCGGCGTTGTCCAGCACGAGCAACGCCGATCGCGAGCCCAGCGCGAGCGCCAGCTCCCGGGTCGGCTCGGCGTGCGCGGGCAACGCGATGCCGAGGGTGCGAGCGACGGCTGAGGGCACGAGGTCCGGATCGTCGACCGGGGCCAGATCGACGAACCACACACCATCGGACCAGCGCTCGCGCTGGGCATGGCCGGCCGCGAGTGCCAGGCTCGTCTTGCCGATGCCGCCCGTGCCCACGAGCGTCACCAGGCGATGTACGCCGAGCAACGCCGACACCGTGGCGAGGTCGTCGGCCCGGCCGTAGAGCGTCGGCACGGCGATCGGCAGGTTGCCCGCGACCAAGGTCGGCGCGGACGTCGCGCCGGCCTCGGGTCGGCTCGGCCGCGACGGGTGGATGAATCGATAGCCCCGGCCCGGAACGGTTGCGATCACTTCCCGCCCGAGGAGCTTGCGCAGCGCCGACACGTGGACGTGGATGTTGGCTTCCTCGACCACCTGGCGCGGCCAGACGACGTCGAGCAGCTCGTTCTTCGTCACCATGCGCCCGTCGCTGGCGATGAGCGCGACGAGGATGTCGAATGCCCTCGAGCTCAGCTTGGCGAGCTTGCCGTCGACCAGCAGGCGGCGCTCGGCCGGTTGCACGACGAAGCGGCCGAACGCGATCTCGGTATCGGTCGGCTCGGCGGTCATGGATGGCGAGGCGGCTCGTGCCCGTGCATTTAGAACTCTTTAGACGTCCGCCGGGCGGCTTAAGGACAGGGCTGCCGGACCGAAGCAAAGATGCGCGGATTGTGGAGCACACCTCATGAAACGTCCGATTCATCCCGGAGGCGCGATGCTGTTCGCGGCCATCCTGTGCACGATCACCTGCCGCCGGGGGGGCGCTTGCCCCCCAGGTCTGCCCGCATCCCGGCGCGTCACCGCTGGTTGGTGCGGCGCGACTGTCCTAGCCGTGACGCTCGCCGCCTGCGGCGGCGGCGACAGCGCTCCGACGAGTGGCAGCGGCATCCCAGCAAGCGCGGTAATCCCGGTGCTGAGCGCGGCTTCGAGCAATGCCACGGTTGTTATGCCCCTGGGCGTCGCTCTGGGCGCGGACAAGCTCTCGGTCGTGACATCGATCGCAACCGCGAAGCCGGCGCCATCTGGCGCTGTCACGATCGCGAGCTATGCCGACGGCGAGCAGCTTGCGATCGCCCTCAGCCCGGCTGGCAATCCGATGATGATGGGCTGGATAGATGCCACGCATACGACGATCAGCGCCGCGACGACAGCCGACGTGCTCGCCTATTTCGCGTTGGGCGGTTCGCTGATGCTGAACGACGTCGAGCGCCAAGCGTTGATCGCCGACATCCCGCAGGCCACAGGCATCTCCGCTCTCGAGGCCGCCGTGCAAAGCGAGCTGGCCGCCAATGTCGATGCCTTTGCGAAGCCCGACGCGGTACTGACCCAGGCGCTAGCTGCCTTCGCGACACCTTATTACGCCAAGGCGCAGGCTAGCGCTTCGCGCGCGAAGGCGCTCGGCATCCTCATCACGCCCGGGACGCAAAGCGGCGTCGACGTGCTGCAAGACCCGCCATTCGCAGCGCATCTGTCGAACAGCTTCCGGCGCCGCGCCTTCGCCTTCGTCGACCGCATCTCGCACACCACCGCCGGCCTCGACGTTGCCGACCCGCTGGCGGTGACCAGCTTCGAGGTGCCGCCGGTGATCGGCGTCAACGGCGGCGTTACCGGCGCCCTGACCGACATCATGTCGGCCTATTACGGCAACCAGCCGACCGCCTATGCGTCGATCAACGCGCCGGACGGCGGCTTCGCCGTGCCGCTGGTCAATGGCTCCGACAAGACCACTTACCAGGTCACCGTGGTCGGCCCCGGCCTCTCCGCGGGAGTCGCCGCGAGTCTCACGGCCTCGCAGTCGGCGGCTCTCACCGACGTCGCGCTGCGCGGCTTCGTCAAGGACTTCATGGTGCCGACGCTGGCCAATGCGGTCCTCGGCAGCGGTGCCATCGACTTCAAGGCCGGCCAGGACGGCGCCAAGGCAAAGTTCCTCGCCGACGTGCTGGCGAGTGTCACCACCGACTTCATCGCCTTCGTGCCGACGCTGCCGGGCCTGAGCGACAAGATCACCAAGGGCCAGTGGTTCGACGCCGGCGTCGACATCACCAGCACCGTCGCCGGCAGCAACGCGCTGCGTACGATGCTGACCAATGGCTTTACGGCAGCAGTGGCAATCAAGACCGGGGCCGCGTTCGACACCGACAAGATGAGCGGAATGCTCAAACCGTTCAACACGATCATGAACGCAGCGGGAGGTGTGCTCCAGGTGTTCGACACAACTCTCTACGTCAAGGATCTGGCAAATTCAGACCAGGCCGACCAGTGGAGCGTGGAGGTCACTCCGGAGAAGATCGCACTCAATCCTCCGAAGAGCAACATAAATGTCGGCGGTACCGTACTCCTGACCGCCAGTGCGATCGGTGTCAGCGACACCTCCGGCTACAGTTACCACTGGACGACGACGACGAAGTTCGGCGACTTGAGCGAGGTCGGCGGCGGTAACCGCACCCACCAGACCGACTACTGCTCGTCGAGCAACCAGGCCACGTTCGTTTACGAGCAGATGGCGGCGTCTGGCACCACCGACACGGTGACGGTGCAGATCTACGCCGGCTCGAATTGCGACACGACCAAGGGCCCGCTCCTCGGCAGTACAGGGGCAACGATCACCTTGAAGGTCCTGGTCGCGCTGCCCGCCAACACGATGGAGATCATCAGCACGGACCCGAGCAATCCGCAGTTCAACTTTGCGCAGCAATTTCCTGTCTCCCTCGGGATTCGCGATGGTGCGATTGCAGGAACCTGGGCGTGGACCATATCCGACTTGGGCGATCCGGGTACCTACCCGTTCCAAGTTCGGATCAACGCACCCGCCCTCAGCCAACTTACACCCCCGGGTACGTCGGTAAGCGTTCCTTACCAAGCGGCGAACACGTCACCGACCTGGCAACTCCTTGACGGCAATGGCATCTATGGAACCGGTTCCCCGATGACCGTGACGCGCATCCAAAATCCAGATGGCAGCTACACATACAATCTGTCGTTCTCGGCCACTAACCATACTCAGGTGGTGAGCGGCAGGGCGTCCGTTAACGCAAACAATCATAGCTTTCCGCCCTCCTAAGTTTCGGCTTCGTAAAGGTGGGTGGCATCGAACGTAACCCCCTAGACCTATTTGAAGTAATCGGCAACGCGGTTCGCTCGCGCGGCTCGTCCACGCTGAAAGTGGACAAGCCCACCCGCGGAAGCGCCGGCGAGCAGACCCTCGCAACCGTCAGCTTGTGGCCGATCGCGTCGCTCACGAAGGTCGCGTTATGGGAACCTTTGTTCGCCGACTGCTTTCTGTCGCCGCGATGAACGACCGGATCGGCTCTGATCGACCCATCAGTGACGTCCGGAGTTCGCGATTCACGGCGTCAAAGCGGAATGTCGCTGCGAGCCAGCGCGGGCCCGCACGCGTGGTGGCGGCGATGCGGTAGCCGCGAATACACTGTGCCCCACCAAGACCATGGCGGCACATGTTCAATCTGCTGGTGTCCGGCGACGGATTGGAACCAAACATGATGCGGCGCCTAAGCGCTGCTCCTCGCCGACCGCCTCGCGAGCCTCCTCTACGGCGAAGACATTGCGCGCACTTCGAGCGCATGGAGGCGTACGATGAGCCAAGATCTCGGCGACGAGTGGGTCGCCGAACCGCTGCCCGAACCACGGCCTGGGGTCGGGCTTGATCGCGGCCTGCGCGGTAGCAGCCGAGCGCGTGTGATACTGGGCGGTGCACGACCCGCTGCGTGATGTTCGATACACGCGTTCCGGCGAAGTCGACATCGCCTACGCGACGCTCGGCTCCGGACCGGTCGACCTCGTGCTCGTCATGGGGTGGCTTACCCACTTGGAGGTGTACTGGGACGAGCCGAGCTACCGGCGCTTCGTTGAGCGCCTGGCCGGATTCACGCGCCTAATCCTGTTCGACAAGCGCGGCATGGGTCTCTCCGACCGCACGGCGCTGGGCACCCTCGAGGAACGCATGGACGACGTTCGCGCGGTGCTCGACGCGGTCGGCTCCAAGCGCGCCGTGCTGATGGGCATCAGCGAGGGAGCGCCGCTCTCCCTCTTGTTCGCGGCCAGCTACCCCGAGCGCACGCAGGCGCTGGTGTTCGCGGGAGGCGAAGTTAAGGAAATCACAACCGACGACTGGCCCTGGGGCCAGGGCGACGTCGCTACCTTCGAACGACACATGCAGCGCATCCTCACCGAAGACGTCTGGGGCAAGCCGGTGCGCGTGTTCTTCGCGCAGAGCCGGGCCGACGACCCGGCGCTGCAAGCATGGCTCGCGCGCCTGATGCGCTCGGCCGCCTCGCCTTCGGCCGCCGTGGCGTTTATGCGCATGGGCAGTCAGATCGACGTGCGTACGGTGGTGCCGTCGGTGCATGTGCCGACGCTCGTGCTGCACAGCCCGCGCGACAACGTGGTGCGCATCGAGCAGGCGCGCTGGCTCGCGGCGGCCATCCCCGGCGCCCGCCTCGTCGAGCTCGCCGGCCAGGACCATGCGCCGTGGTTCGACTGCGCCGACCAGGTTCTGGCCGAGGTGAGCGAGTTCGTCACGGGTGCACCCGAGCCGGTGCAGTCCGAAACCGTGCTCGCCACAGTGCTCTTCACCGACCTCGTCGGTTCGACCGAACGCGTGGGTGAGCTCGGCAACCGCGAGTGGCGCCGCTTGCTGGAGCGCCACCACGACGCAGTGCGCGCCGAGCTGCGGCGCTTTCGCGGCGTCGAGATCGACACTGCGGGCGACGGCTTCCTCGCCAGCTTCGACGGTCCGGCGCGCGCCATCCGCTGCGCACTCGCCATCCTGGGCGTGTTGCGAGCTCTCGGACTACACGCGCGCAGCGGAGTGCATACCGGCGAATGCGAGCTCGTCGACGGCAAGCTCGCCGGTCTGGCCGTGCACGTAGGCGCACGCGTGGCCGCCATCGCCGCCGAGGGCGTCGTGCTGGTCTCGGACACGGTGCGCGACCTCGTCGCGGGCTCGGGCATCGCCTTCGAAGATCGCGGCTTGCACGCGCTCAAGGGCTTCGGCGAGCCGCGGCGGCTGTTCGCGGTGCGATCGGGCTGAGACCTTCGCCACCATGCCCTCCCCAAACCATTGAAATGGAAGTACGCTAAAACCCAACAAGGCGCATTACCTCCAATTCCTATGGTTCAGTGAACAGTCGTACGAAAGCTGACGTTCGCGAACGGCTGCTCCTGGCCCGAGAGCGGCCCAATAGACCTTCGATGCAATGCGCCTGCAGCGGCCGGCGAATCCTGCTGTTCGGGTCTTCTGCCCGTGTCATCGACGAAGCGTTCAAAGGCGCCGACAGCGGCTAACATCGTCCGGACTTAGCGCCGCGGGAACCGCCCGTCGGGGCGACGCTCGCATTCGCTCCTAAGTCGTCACGGAGGAACGACGCTCCATGGGTCTTCTTGAGCTGCTCGTTCTCAAATCGCAGGGCTCGCAGCCGCCCCCCGGCTCTGCGGCCGACAGCGGCACGGCCGCGGGCGACGCCGCAGCGCCCCCGGATCCGTCGCAGCGCGACGAAGCCCGCAAGCCGTACGCGCGCACCACCAAGGTTCGAGCCTGGACTTCCTCAAAGGATTTTTCGACAGTGGCGAAGCCGGCAGCCAGGGTGACGAGCGCCACCACAGCGACAGACCGTTTTGTGATCCGTGCCTCGTGGCGTTCGAAGCTGCGACGATTCGAGCTCTGTTCGAACACAAAGTCGCACGCATGCTCCCTGCGCTTGGCCCCGAAGTCTGCACGAATGCGCCCGCGGTATAGGTGGCCACCCTTTTCGTTTCCCGTACGTCGGCTCAGCATTCGCGGTCGAACTCCGTATCCGGAAACCCGCCCGGCCTCGAATCACCCAGCGCATATTCAGCTTGAGCCACGCTTCTAGGATCTGGACCGCCTAGGTGCGGGCACAAGCGGCGTCGAGGCCGTAAGGGTCGCGGCTGTCGACGTTGCCGGTAGCGAAGCGGCGCCGCCATGAAGACGAAAGTTCAGCTCACTCCGTCGGTGGAGCGATCGCGCCTTTTAGTGGTGGACCCGTGCGGCATGCACGTGCGCGTCGGAGATCACCGCACCTCATGAGCACGTCCGCAGCTGCTCGCCGTGTCCTCCGCGGCCCCGTGCGCGCACGTCCGCAATTCTCCGCGATGCCATCAGCAAAATAGTCCTTTCCCGCGTTGCCTGACGTCGCCATCTCCGAGCCAGTTGCAGAAATGACTATCTGTTCGCTTCTGGGCACATTGGGCTTAGCTGTGATGGCGATCTGAGCCTTCGCCTAAAGGCATCCCCTCCATCGACAGCGTCGGGGGACGATGAGGTAGCGTATGCGACGGAACAGCAGAGCCCTCCGTGTGCACCTTCGTCCCGGGCCGGCGACTACAGCGTGCCCTGCCTGTAGTTCCCGATGTTCGCCAGATGCCTGTTCAATTCGCGCTCGTTTTTTGCATTGTTCTTGACCATCGCAATGTGCTTGTCGAGCAGCCCAAGCATGATCTTGCGTGCCTCCTGGATCTTCTTGAGGTCGTCCTTTTTCTTGAGGTCCAGGCCGAAAGCATTCTCTGAGATCACATCGCGAAATTGCTCGATCGCATCCGCGACCTGCTGCGAGGCATCGACCAACGCCAGAACCTCTTCTTCGAGGCCTTCGCGTGCCTTGACGAAGTCGTTCCACTGCTTGCCTTCGTTTGCCACTGCTTTGTCGATGTTCCCCTTCGGTTTCGGGATCTCCGCATCTTTTCCCAAGACCTTTTCCGCCGCCGCGACCGCCCTGTCCCAACCTGGCATGTCAGCCATGAATTCTCCCCTTGTCCGGCGCGAACTTGCGCTCGGGGCACATACGAAAACGCGAACCGAATCCGGACACCCGGAGGTGCGTCCCTGCTGCAACGACGTCGTGTTGCGTCATTTGGGAACCGGAGAAGTCGGCGTCGCCGCCGACGGGGAGTGGCCCCGCGACCGGCGTGAAGCCTGGCGTTTGGAACAGCGGCGATGGTGTTGGGAGTGGTGATGCGAATTCGACAAACTCGAAGCCCATCAGACAGGAACCGGCCACGACCTGTCCATCACGAATGGCGGCTTCCCATAAGGCCGTCCCGACGCTTCGATGCTCGGCCACATGTACGTGTAGTCTTGCCTCCTCCTCGGCTGTGGAGCGCGGTGGTGATAAACTCAGTCCAGTTTCGCGGCGTTCGAATCTTCGATGGGACCGGTGATCTTCCGTTCTTCGGCAGCGTTGTCACGCGAGGCCAGGTCATTGAGCGGGTCATCCGTTCCGACGAGATAGTGGAGGAGCCAGACTGTCTTGTGATCGATGGCCATGGGCATATGCTCATGCCAGGGTTGGTTGAGTCGCACGCCCATCTGACGTTCCCGTCGTCGATCGGCCGGGTGTTCAGTGGCCTAGACCTTCCGATCGAAGACCACCTGCTAGTTGCCGCGTACAACGCACGAGTCCTCTTGGACCATGGATTCACGAGTGCGTATTCCGCAGGCTCGCGCGGCCAGCGCTTCGAAGTGGCATTGCGAAATGAGATCGACGCTGGGTACCTGCCCGGTCCTCGACTGCGCGCCTCGTCCCAAGAGACGAGCGGCTCCGTGACGATCGGCTTACCCCGCAGTCACGACGGCCAGCACGAGCGCACCGCAGCCGGTCTGAAGAGGTACGTTGCCGACATGGCCCGAATGGGCGTCGACAGCATCAAGTTCGAGTTGTCGGGAAACGATGTCGACGAACCCGGGGGCTCATCACGAGTCCTCTTTGACGAGGAGGAGGTTGCCGCGATCGGCCAACAGGCGCGTGAATCGGATGTGTGGCTTGCCTGCCATGCGCAGGCCGCTGGCAGCATCAAGCAAGCGCTGCGTCACGGCTTTCGCGCGCTGTATCACTGCACCCTTGCAGACGACGAGGCGCTTGACATGCTCGAACAAGCGCGTGCTGATGTTTTCGTGGTACCCGCGCCCGGTCTGCCCTACGCGAGGGTTCATGAAGGTGCTGACTTCGGCATTGACAGCGCCACCGCAAAACGAATGGGGGCGCTGGACAGCCTCGAAGGCATGGTTCGGGTCTGCCCCGAGCTTCGCAAGCGCGGCGTCCGCGTATTGCCCGGCGGCGACTACGGATTTGCCTGCAATCCGATCGGCCGCAATGCGCGCGACCTTCAGCTCTTTGTCGAGCTTCTCGGCTTCTCACCCCTGGAGACGCTCGTTGCCGCGACGCGCTACGGCGGCGAATTGATGGGGCTTCGCGTCGGGATGGTCCGGCCCGGCTACTTGGCGGACCTGTTGCTCGTCGAAGGCGACCCGTCGTCGGACATCAAGGTACTTCAACACAGAGCCAATTTGCGAGCCATCATGAAGGGCGGTCAATTTCACAAGATGCCGGACCTCACGGGACAGTCGAGCGCCCGCTTTCGTGCTCCGTGATCTGAGGTCTTGACTGACAGCTCACGGTCGGTAGTACCCGTTCGCAGGCTTGGGAAGCCGCCGCTGACCGCCCGCTGCACTTTGCGAAGCCGCGTGACTGGCTCAATGGCGAGTGACCGGCCGGTTCCGAAGTACAACGGTCAGTCGCACTGGCAGATCGCGAATGGCGGGTTGCATCGAAACCGGTCATTCGGTGGCCGGTCTTGACCGACTGCACCTAGTCTTAAGCGGAAGTACAACCGTGCGTCGCGCCCGTCTGCCTCTGGCCGACAGCGTGAATTGTCCATTCCCGCTGAACGGCTCCCTTTAGCCGACCGGGCCAATCAGGGATTTCGTTCTCCCGCGGAACGTCGGCGAGCACATGGCGCGTCGCGACTGATGCCCTGCGAGCACTGTGCAATAGACACCTGCGCGGAGCTAAGATCTGCGACAACAACAGAGGAGACACCGTGATTAGGATCGATCGATGGATGGCCGCAGCGGCCATCGGACTGCTCAGCGTCTTCGGGCCGGCGATTGCGGAGGCCGACCCGAACACGGCGACGACGATCGGTACGTCGCTGCCTTCCGACTTTCCCTTTATCGGCAATCCCTATCTGGGCGTTCCGGTGCTGGGCTTCGGTGCCCGCGGCCACGTCGAGCGCGTTCCCGTCATCTTCCTGCACGGAAACAACGACACGCCGTTTCCCACCGCGTGCAACCCCTTTGGCTACATCCGCAACGTGGCCCAGCACCTGCTGTCCTCGGGCTACCGGCCCTCGGAGCTGTGGGGCCTTGGCTATCAAGGTGATCAATGCGACTTGGCAGCCGAGATCACACGCAAGTCGGGCGTCTCGCACAGCACCGCCGCAGCCGTGCCGCTGATTCGCGATTTTGTTCGCGCCGTCATGGCCTACACCGGCGCCCGCCGGGTCGATATCGTGGCCCACAGCTTGGGTGTCACCGCGGCGCGCGAATGGATGATGCAAGACAAGGCTTATGGATACGTGCGCAAGCTCGTCGCCATCGATGGGCCCAACCACGGCATCATCTCCTGCTCTCCAGACCCGGCTAACTTCTACCAGTTGCGCGCCAACGGCGGTTTCGTCCCCGACAGCGCGATCTGCGAGGAATACGGCTCCGACCACACCCAGTTGCTCAGCACGCTCAACGGCGCCGGCGAGACCCCGGGGCCGACTCGCTACCTGGTGATCCGCAACGTTTTTCGCGCCACCCCGGAGAGCGGCGACTTCGTCTATCTCTCGGCTCAGGACGGCCCGTTCCTGCCACCGGTGCCCGCGAAGGACCGCTACGGCAACCCCCACGACTTCTCCGACAGCGCCCTGCTCGCCGGCGCGCCGTCGCTCGATCTGGTCGGGCAAGGGCAGTTCGATCCTGTTCTCGGAGCGTCGCATCTGGGCATCGTCAATTCACCGCAGGTCTGGGACGCCGTGATGCAGTTCCTCAGCCGCCGGCAGCACGGCGACGACTAACCACCCTGGCTCAGACGTCGACTAGGGCGTGTTAACACAAACGTAGTCCATCAGCTATCAGCGCGAAGCTGATGAAGCCGAGGAACATCACAACGAGTTTCTCGAAGCGCGAGAAGATGCGGCGGAACCCCTTGAGGCGCCGGAACAGTCGCTCTACCTCAT
>JANXWR010000498.1 GCA_025351025.1 Burkholderiales bacterium
CCACGCCGACCACGATGGCATCCACATCGCGGCCGGTCTGCTGCCAGATCTCGGGGCCGGTCGTGCGCTCGTGGGCGAGCGGGTTGGCCGGGTTGTTGTACTGGTCGGCGAAGAAAGCGCCGGGAATGTCGGCGGCGAGGCGCGCCGCCAGGTCCTGGTAGTAGGCGGGATGGCCCTTGCCGACGTCCGAACGCGTCATGTGCACCTCGGCGCCGAGCGCCTTCAGGTGCAGCACCTTCTCGGTCGACATCTTGTCGGGCACGACGAGCACGACGCGGTAGCCCTTGGCGCGTGCCACCAGGGCGAGTCCGAGGCCGGTGTTGCCCGCGGTCGCCTCGACCACCGCGCCGCCGGGGCCGAGCCGCCCGTCGTGCTCGGCGGCGTCGATCATCGACAGGCCGATGCGGTCCTTGATCGAGCCGCCCGGGTTCTGCGACTCGAGCTTCAGAAAGAGCGCGCAGGGGCCGGTGTCCAATCGAGTCACGCGCACCAGCGGCGTGTTGCCGATGAGGGCGAGAACGGCGGGAGCGTTATCGACGGCGTTCAAGTGCCCTCCATGCGTAGCCTCGGTGGCAAGGTCGGATCCGGCTCAGCCGGCATGCAGTCCCGCGGCGAGCACGCCGGCGATACAGATCGCCTCGTCCTCGTCGCCGCTGCCGCCCGAAGCGCCGACCGCGCCGAGGATCGCTCCTTCGGCGTCCTTGATCAGCACGGCGCCGGTCTGCGGCAGGAATCGGCCGTGCGCCGTGGCCGCCAGCGCCACGAAGAAATTCGGGTTGTCCTTGGCGCGTTGCGACAGTGTTCGGCTCGATGCATCCATGCCGACCGCGGCCCAGGCCTTGCCGCTCGCGACGTCGACGCGGAACATGCTCGCGCCGTCTTCGCGCTGCGCCGCCTTGAGGTGGCCGGAGGCGTCGAGCACGACGACCGCCACTGGCTTGTAGCCGGCCTGCTGCGAAGCGTCGAGCGCGCCGGCGAGGATGCGGTTGGCTTGCGCCAGGGTGAGGGTCGTCATGACCTGTCTACATGGGTGGCGTGAAGCCGTCGCGGCCGACCGCGGCGCGCAAGGCGGTGGGCTCTCCGACACCGTCGCATTCGTCATGGTGCTGCGTGCCGGTGAAGCTGCCGGTCTCGATCGACGCGAGCGCGATCGGCGTGACCGCGCTGACGCTGAAGTTGTCGGCCAGCACCAATCGCATTACCTCGCCGCTGCGCTCCTTGACGACCAGCGTGCTGCCCTCGAAGGACTCGACGCTGCCGCGCAGGCGCTGCGGCGGCGAAGCCGCGGGTGCCAGCGCGAAGACAGCGGTGCAGGCGAACGCCAGCAGGGCGGAAACAAGCACGTTCTTCATGGCCGCAACTCCGTCGTGGCTCCCCTCGCAAGCCGTCGCGAGGGGATGGGCCCAGATTCTGCGCCGAGTTCGCCGCCGCTGCGCTCGGTCTAGCCGAGCTCGGCCTGCAGCGCTTTCTTGCGTGACGCCATGCGGCGCCCCAGGTCGGCCAGGTCCATGCGCGAGCGGCGGCACTTCGGAAACATCTCGGTGTGCTCTTCAAGGACGTGGTGGCCGATGTAATCGCCGAGCACCTTGACCTTGGCGTCGTAGTAGTCGCTGTCGGGCGTGGCCGACTCGATCTGCGCGATCAGGTCCTTGGCCGACGCGTGCTCGATGTAGGCCTCGTCCATCATCGCTTCCTCGATGCCCGCCTCTCTGGCGGCGGGATAGAAGATCTCTTCCTCGATGCGGGTGTGCACCTTCAGCATGCCACAGACCTTTTCGGCGAGGGCCTTTCGCTGCGCCGCCGGCGCATTCTTGTCGGCCAGCTTCTCGTATTGCTTGAAGCACTTGTCGGCGGCTAGGTGGTCGGCGACGAGCAGATCGACGGCGTCGTTCGGACGCATCTTCGGCGGCGTGGTGTTGACCGGCGTGTTATCGGGGTAGGGCTTCTTCGCCGCCGTACTGGGCCGGCTCTTCGCCGCGGTCTTCTTCGCCGCGACCTTTTTCATCGGTGTCTTTTTGGCAGTCGATTTCCTCGCCGCCGCAGGGGCGACGCTGGTCTTTTTCTTCGTCGTAGTCTTCCGGGTCGTAGCCATGTCGCTCCTCGAGGTGGGTCCCGCGCGCAAAAGGTGCAGCCATGTGCATCGGCCGCGGGTGCGACGGTAGGAGATGCGCCGAGAGCGCCCGGCAGGCTGAGTCCGCGTCGCGCTGTAGGAGCGCGCCGAATGGCCGCGCCATGACGCGGCAGCGGGCAAGTGACAATCGCCGCACTCTTTTCGCGTCGCGCCCACTTCACGACATGGCTTGGCCATCGCTGTTCTCTCGTCCGCCCAGTCATGCCAGCCTGGCCAAGCGCCTGCGCAAGCTCGATCGCGTCTTCAAGATCGGTGCGCTCCGCGCCGCTCGGCTCGGCCCGCGAGAAGTCATTTCCTACTACGAGGAATGTTCGCCGGCCTACCGCAAGCACCACTCGTCGGAAGGTGCGATGCACCTCGCCCTCAGCCAGGGCAGCCGCTTTCATCCGCAGGGCTTTCGCGGCCAGCTGCAGCGCATCGCCAGCAGCTGGACTGCCGAGGCGCCGCAAGCGGTGCTCGAGCTCGGCTTCGGCCAGGGATTCAATCTGGCCTACCTCGCCGAACAGCACCCGCGCGTGCAGTTCGCCGGCATCGATCTCACTCCCGCTCACCACGAGCTCGCGACGCAGCGCTTCGAGCGGGCCGGGCTGAAGAACGTGGCGGTAACGCGCGGCAACTTCCAGCACCTGCCGTATGCCGACGGCAGCTTCGACCAGGCGTATGCGATCGAGGCCTTCTGCTACGCCAGCGACATGCGCCAGGCCTTCGCCGAGATCGCGCGCGTGCTGCGGCCGGGCGGCACCCTCACGCTGTTCGACGGCTACCTGCTGCGCCGTCCGGAATCGTTCTCGCCCGATGAGGCCCTCGCCGCGGAGCTGGTGGCCCGGGGCGTGGCACTCGAGAGCTTTCAGGTCGTCGACGAGCTGCTCGCCGAAGCGCGCCACGCCGGGCTGGAGGATCGAGGCGTCACCTCCTTCGATGCCGAAATCATGCCCAACCTGCGCAAGCTGGAGCGCCTGACGGGCGCCGTCATCCGCTTCCCCTGGCTCGGTCGGCGCGCCCTCGCCCGCCGCTCGCCGATGCGCGGTCGCAACGTGCTGACCGGCTACCTCATGCACTCGACGGTGTCGCTCGGACTGACCGTCTATCGCGAGATCGTGCTGCGCAAGACCGGCTGATGGTCGGGTGCCGATCCGCCGCCGAGATCCGGCGCAGCGCTGCCGGACTCGGTAGGAAAACGACGACGAAGAGACGGGCCGGCGAAGCGATGACGCGCCTTCCGGTCGAGTCCATGATCGTTGCAACGGCCTCGCCGCTCACTCTCTGAACGGCAGCCGATGATCGGATGGAGTCGACCATGAA
Source organism: Burkholderiales bacterium (assembly GCA_025351025.1). Taxonomy (GTDB): domain Bacteria; phylum Pseudomonadota; class Gammaproteobacteria; order Burkholderiales; family Burkholderiaceae_C; genus Schlegelella_A. The sequence continues at coordinate 3,434 of JANXWR010000498.1, forward strand.
AGCCATCGCCATTCTTCCCGTCGTGTTGCTGTCGGCTGCCTTTTCCGGATGCGTCGTGGCGCCGGCGCGCGGCGGCTACGGATACAACGGCTACAACGCGCCCGCCGGCGTCGTCTACGTCGAACCGAACTACGCGAGCCCTGGCCCCGGCTATGCCTGGGAATATCACGCCCGCTATGGCTGGGGTTGGCACCACCCGCAGCAGGGCTGGCATCGCGGCTGGGCAGATCGCTAACGCGCTGTTTCCTGCAACTTCGTTCGCTGAACCGCGACGTCAGGGTCTGCGGGTCTGGCCGTCACCTCGTCTGTCGGCTGCTCGACACGGACGTGAGCAGGCAAGCGCGTCAGGACGATCGCGCCGGCGGGGACGTCGGCGATCCGACCGTCGATCGTGACTCGGGCGTTCCTTGCCCACGGCCCGCGCAGCATCAGGCCGCCGGGAGGCAATGAACTCAGGGCGGACACGTGGACGTCGATGACGCCCTTGGCGCTGCTGCGAGCGCTCCATGACAGCCGCCCATAGGGCGTGCGAAGGTCGCGAATCGCGAGCCCCTTGCCGCTCAACCACGCCATCGGCACGCCGGCCGCCAGCACCAGCGATTGCTCGCTCTCGTCCTCGTACGCGAAAAGATCGAGGACCGAGCGAATGTGGTCGGATGCGACCCAGCCGTGCGGCATGTCGCCCAGAAAGCGCGGCTCCCGCGCGTCGCGCACCACGACCTCCGCCCACTGGTTCCACCCCTGCGGCCGACGGTCGGCATAGAAGTAGGCCATGGCCTCCAGCGCCCGCTCCCGCTCGCCCAGGCGAACGAAGGCGCCGACATTGCGCCACTCATAGGGCGTGTAGGCACCGTCGCCATGACGAACGCGGGCCGATTCGTCCTTGCGTCGTGCCTCGAAGTTGCGCCAGTAGCCGTCGAAGGTCCGTTGCACGAGCGGGCGCGGCAGCGCATGGAGCAAGCCGCCCGGGCTGAGCGCGACGGTGCTCGACGTCGGATCGAAGTCGCCGCGGTCCGCTGCCCCGGGCAGCACGTCGAGACCGAAGCGCGCGGTGCTTGCCGAGAGCGACGCATGCAGGTCGGCGAGAAATTCGTCGCGCTGGGCAGCCAGATGCGATGCGTCGCCGGCGAGTCCCAAACCGATGGCGAGCTCGACGGCGCTTCGATACCCGGCATAGGCCCAGAAGTCGTCCCAGTACGAATACGCCGCCTTGTCGGAATAGCCTTCGTGGCTTATCGACGGCGGCATCAGGCCGAAATAGGCGGCGCGCTCGCCGAACCGGTTGGCGTCGGTGCGCTCGCTGGCGCGCAGCGACTCCATGTGCGCGATCGCCGCGGCCACATGTGGCCACAGCACTCGGGCCGTTTTCTCATCGTGGCTGTAGCGCCAGAGCTCGGTCGCGGCAAACGCGAACTCGCCGTCGCTGTCGTTCTCGGGCACCGGATCGGCGCCGCGCACGGTGGCACAGCAAGGTACCTTGCCGTTCTTGAACTGAAAGGGCGCGAACCAGAGCAGGAAGTCTCTGGCGACGTCTTCATGCCCCAGCCGCAGCAGCGCCGACGAGGTCAGCGCCCCGTCGCGGATCCACGATCGCGCATAGGCTCGGGCGCCAGGCTGCAACGCCGGGCCGCTGCGGTTGACGAGGATGTGGCCGAGGGCGGTGCGCAGCGTCCGGGCGACGTCGATCACCTCGCCCGCGCCGTCGATGCCGACCCTGCCGAGCGCGGCCCGCCAGCGTGCCGCGACGCGCGCTTCTTCCCGGCCGACGTCGACTCCTGCGGGCAACGTCGCTGCCGTGACTGGCAGGACGACGGCGATGGTCCGGTGTTCGCCGGGACCGAGGCTCATGTCGTAGCGCAGCACGGCGTTCGCGAAGCCATCGGGGTCGCTGACGCTCAGTGCACGACCCTTCGCTGGCGACGCCTCCGCGAGCCAATCGCCGACCGGCCCGGCCGCAGCCGGCTCGACGCGAACGCTGCTCGGCTTCTGCGTCGACCAGAGGCGCAGCTTGCCGTTGACCCGGAGGGCGCCGCCGTCCCAAGTCACGGTCTCGATCGGGCTGGCACCGCCACGGTGGGCGAGGAATTGCGTCGGCGGATTCGCCTGAAACGGCCGCCAGGCGAGCGCCAGCGCGAGCTTGTGAGCCCGCTTGCCGACGTTGCGCACCGTGTAGCGAACGACCGCTCGCGCCCTATCGGCCGTGCCGTCGCCGAAAGCAGCGATGTCGAGGGCGAGATCGCCGACGCGCCAGCGGGTGGCCGGCATGGGCAGGTCGCCGTCGCGCAAGGAGTGGCTGATACCGGCGTCGGCCCAGCTCGCGACGCGCCCGTCGCTGACGAGAAACGGTTCGAGAGCGCCGACCCCTGGCACCGGCTCGACCGCGCCATCCTCGCTCAGCAGCGAAGCGACGCTGCCACCGTTGACGCCGAAAACGGTCCAGTACGACTGCTCGCCCACATAAGCACGCGGGTATGCGCCCCGGCCAGACTGCCCGGCGATGCGCATGAAGAACGCGTTCGCATCCGCGGCCTCGTCGAGCTCGACAGCGGCCGGCTGCGTGCCGGAGAGCACGCGCACCGCGCGCGCTTGCGCATTGGGGAAGAAGTGGTGCTGGACGTCGCCGCGAGCGCGCGTGATGTGGCGCACGGTCCGCCACGACGAGCCGTCGTCGGAAAACTGCAGGTCGTAGCGCGGGGGGCTCGCGCCGGCCGGCCAGCGCACCGTCACGGCGTCGAACTCGCGCGGCTCGTCCGGCGAGGGCGGGTCCGGCAGCCGCCTGAGCACGAGCTGGTCGAAGCAGGCGCTGCCCTTGCCGGCGCCGCTGCCCGAAGCGATCACGAGCTCGGCCGACGCCGTGCGTCGAAGCGTGCGGTCGGCCGTGGGGCCCCAGGCGAAGCCAATATCTCTCTGGCGAAAGCGCTCTGCGTGCCACTCCTGCGCGAACCGGTAGTCGGGCCGATTCGCCCACCACACGTTGTCGCCGGTCGCGTCGACGAGCTTGAACTGCAAGGCATTGGGCAGAGCATCGCCGCGCACGTTCAGCGTGAACTCGAAGCGCGCCGGATAGTCGATCTGCAAGGCTCTTCGGGCACTCACGTAGCCCGTGACCTTGCCGAAGTCGAAGTCGATGCACAAGGCAGCGCCGTGCGGCCCTTCGGCCGGGCGAAGCGCAGCCTTGACGTCGTCGCTGGCCGAGACGGTCCAGACGGCCGGATCGGCGAAGTCGTCGAGCAGCTCGTCCGCGGCCCCAGCAGTCGGCGCCAGCGCCAGCAGCAGCGCCGGCAGCAGTGCTTTCATCCCTTGACGCTGCCCGCGAGCAGGCCCTCCATGTACTGGCGCTGCAGGGCGAGAAAGAGCAGCAACACCGGCAGCACCGTGATCACCGAGCCGGCCATCATCAGCTCGTTGTCCTGCACATGCTCGCGCGACAGGCCGGCGAGGGCGACCGGCAGCGTGTGCAGCGAGTCGTCGGTAAGGACGATGAGCGGCCACATGAAGTCGTTCCAGGTGCCGAGGAAGCTGAAGACCGCGAGCGTCGCGACGATCGGCTTCAGCAGCGGCACGACCACGGTCGTGAAGATGCGCAGCTCGCCGGCGCCGTCGATGCGCGCCGCCTCGAGCAGCTCGTCGGGGATGCCGCGGGCGAACTGGCGTACTAGGAAGATGCCGAACACGCTCGCCATGGCCGGCACGATCGCGCCGCCGTAGGTGTTGATCAGGCCCAGCGGCTTCAGCATCAGGAAGAGCGGCAGCATCGCGACCTGTCCCGGAATCACCAGGGCGCCGAGCAGAAGCCGAAAGAGGGCATCGCGACCGCGAAAGCGCAACTTGGCGAACGCATAGCCGGCCATGAGATTGAAGGTCACCGAGATGGCGGTGGCCGCGCTCGCGATGAGCAGGCTGTTCAGCAGGTAGCGGCCCATGCCGATGCTGCCGAACAAGGTACCGTAGTTCTCCAGCGTCGGCGACCAAGGCAGGATCGGCGTCGGCAACGAAGTCGACGCCCCCGGCGCCATGAACGAGGCCGAGAGCATCCAGAGCAAGGGAAAGAGGGTCGACGCCGCGAGCACGGCGAGCAGGCCGTTGACGAGCCAGATGGCGAGCCGCGAGTTCATCGCCGGCCCGGGGCGTCGCGATCGAAGCGCAGCATCACCCAGCTGACGCAGAAGATCACGACGAAGAGCAGGAACGCCACCGCCGATGCGTTGCCCAGGTTCCACCAACGAAAGCCCTCCTCGTACATGAGGTAGAGCATGCTGAAGGTGCTGCGCAGCGGGCCGCCCTGCGTCATCACGTAGGGCTCGGCGAAGAGCTGGAAATAGCCCGAGACCGTGAGGATGCCGACGAGGACGAAGGTCGGCACGAGGATCGGCAACGTCACGTCGGTGAAGCGCCGCAGCGCGCCCGCGCCGTCCATTCGCGCCGCCTCGTAGAGCTCGCGCGGCACGGCCTGCAGCGCGGCGAGCAGGATGATCATGTTGTAGCCGAAGTTCTTCCAGGCGGCGAAGGCGATGATCGCCGGCATCGACCAGCGCGGGTCGCCGAGCCAGTCGACGGGCGCCAGGCCGATCGCCGCGAGGCCTTCGTTGACGAGTCCGTAACGCGTGTGCAGCAGGTAGCGCCAGATGACGGCCACCGCCACCGCCGTCGTCACCACCGGTGCGAACAGGGCGGTGCGAAAGAACGGCTGCCAGCGTGCGAAGCGCGAGTCGAGCAGCAAGGCGGCGAGCAGCGACAGGCCGATCGACACCGGCACGCCGACGACCACGAAGTACAACGTGTTGACCAGGGCTTGCCAGAAGAGCGGCGTCTGCAGCAGATGCGCGTAGTTCTGCAGGCCGACGAAGCGCAGCGTCGACAGGTCGGCAAGCGCGTAGATATCGAAGTCGGTGAGGCTGAGCGCCAGTCCGGCAGCGACAGGAAGCGCGAAGAAAACGGCGATCACCAACAGCGCCGGCCCCGCCAGGATCCAGGCGGCAGCGCCGCGCTTCGTCATGCCCGCCTGCTGCGCAGCCAGCGGCGCTTCTCGAGCAAGGCGTCGACCCACGCGTCGAGCTGCCGGCAAGCGGCTTCGGCGCCCTGCCGACCCTGCACGACGCGTTCGGCGGTGAGCTGCATCTCTTGAAAGATACGCTCCCATTCGGGAATCTTGGGAGCGGCGCGCACGCGGTCCAGTTGCCGGGCGAAAGCCTGCGAGGGCGGGTCGTTGGCGAGCGCCGGCGAGCGCCAGGCGCTGCGCCGTGCCGGCAGGTCGCCGGTGAGCGCGTGGAAGCGCTGCATGGTCTCGGCCTCGCTCAGGAAGCTGATCAGCTTCCATGCGGTTTCCTTTCGTCGCGAGCCCTTGAAGATGACCAGGCTCGACCCGCCGGCCGTCGATGCCCCCGGCCCGTTCGGGCCCGGCAAAGGCGCGGCGGCCCAGTCGTTTTGTCGCCCGGCCGGGAGGCGACGCCGAAATTCGCCGATGTTCCAGGGACCGGTGACGTAGAAGGCAAAGAGGCCGCGCGCGAATTCGTCCCACACGTTGGACACCTGGGTGTTCGTCATCCGTGGCGCCAGGTCGTCGCGAAAGATCTCGGCGTAGAAGTCGAGCGCGCGCCGAAAAGGCGGCTGCGAGAAGGCGCCGCGGGTGTCGTCATCGCTGAGCACCGAGCCTTGCTGCAACGACAGTGCGAACAGCGGGTCGGGCTCGTTGAGCGGCAGCAGCGCGCCGTAGCTGCGCGCGCCGCCGAGCCGCCGGATGTCCTGCATCGCCGCGCGCCATTCGGACCAGGTCTCGGGCGGCCGGGCATGACCGGCGGCGCGCAACAGGTCGGTACGATAGAAGAGCAGGCGCGTGTCGACGTACCACGGCACGCCGAGAAGCCGGCTCGCACCGTCGGCCGCCGGCATGACATTGGTGTCGAGGATGCCGGCGTAGTAGTCGTCGCGCGGGATGCCGGCGGCGGCCATGCGCTCGTCGAGCGGCTCGAGCGCACCGAGGGCGCTGAACTCCGGCAGCCAGGTGTTGCCGAGCTGGCAGAGATCGGGCAAGGCGTCGCCGGCGAATGCGGTCAGGAGCTTTTCGTGCGCTGCCGTCCACGGCAGTTGCTGGACGCGAACCTGGATGGTCGGATGGCGCGCATGAAAGGCGGTGAGCAGACTTGTGACCACCTCGGCCTCGCGCCCCATCGCCCAGAAATCGAGCGGGCCCTCCGGGTCGGTCTTGCTGCGGCCACAGCCGGCGAGCGCGCCAGCCAGTGCCACTGCACCTGAGCCGATTCGACGCATCGCGCTGCGGCGCTCCTGGCAGCCTGCCCGGGCCCCGATGCGGCCGGCCGGGGCCCCGGCGGAGCCGGCCGAGGCCCCGGCGCAGCCGGCCGAGGCTTCAGGCCGCGGCATCAAGCCACCGCATCGAGCCAGCCGCCGGTGAATCCGGCGCGAGCGAGACCGCGCCTGAGAGGCGCGCACTTGCGCATGTCGTCCCAGACGAGTTGATTGCGGTAGTTGCAGATCATGGCCAGGATGGGACCCTGATCGATGCCGAGATAGTCTCTGGCGATCCAGCCGAACGAAGGATCGACATGGCCGTCCGAGAGAGGGACGTCCGTGGCGGTGAAGCTGCGGTTGAACGAATCGAAGAATCCGAATTTTGAATAGATGTACTGGCCGTAGCGCGAGTGCATTTCCTCGGCGGCCGGAATGGCGATCTCGGGTGCGAAGGGCAACGACGAAATCGCGGCGGTCGGTGCGATGGTCCCGTCGTCGACGGTGTGGACACGGCCGGCGCCGCGCGCCGAATAGTCGAGAAAGTAGCGCGCGCGCCCCATGCGGTCGGTCAGGTGCATGGTGCCCGGGCCGTCGCAGGCGGTGAAGCCCCAGATGTTCGGCCCGTACTCGAACCAGCCTTTCGGGTTGGCGATGGCGTAAGCCCGCTGCGCGTAGGCGGCGCGACGCGTGTTCTCGAAGTAGTCGATGCCGCGCTCGCGCATGCTCGCGTCGCGGATGCCGCGGAAGTCGATCCACATGTGCGAGTACTGGTGGCCGAAGAGGGGCGCGAAGCTCAGGTGCTCGTAGCCCATGAAGCGGCCCCACGACCCCTTGTAGCTGTTCGTCCAGGCGGTCCAGGCGCCCTCGCCGACGGGGTGGCTGGGCGAGCCGAGGGCGAGCAGGACGACGAGCATCGCCTCGTTGTAGCCCTCCCAGTCGTGTGGAATGAAGGTCGACTCGGGCTGCCAGCCCATGCTGACGAAATCGCCCCGCACCTGCGCCCATTTCCAGTCGACGCGCCAGTAGATTGCGTCGACCGAGGCGCGGATCTCCGCCTCGTCGGGATGGTCGGTATCGAAGTAGGCTTGGGCGTGCAGCATGCCGCCGATCAGGAGCGCGGTGTCGACCGTCGACAGCTCGCTGCGGCCGGCGCGGTGGCCGGTCTTCATGTCGAGGAAATGGTAGAAAAATCCTTTGTACCCCGTCATGCCGACCCGCTGCGGCCCTTGCGGCGCGTTGCGAAAGAACCGGACCGTGGCGAGGGTGCGCGTCCGGGCCTGCTCGCGCGTGACGAAGCTCCGGTCGGCGCCGATCACGCAGGCGGTGAGCGCCATGCCGATTGCGGCAATGCTCGCCGGCGACGCGCTCGGATATCGATCGGGCACCATCCCGTTGGCTGGATTGGCGTTGACCCAGAAAAAGTCGAAGGTGCGTCGCTCGATGTCGTCGAACAGCGCTGGAAGCGCGGGGCGCGATGCGCTTGGGGGCTCGACTGCGACCGCCGAATTCGATGCGTTGTCGGCCGCGCTGGTGTCGTACACCGGGCTGCGCAGGAAGGACGACTGATAGAACGACTCGCAGCCGCCGAGCATGCCCAGGGCGGCGGCGTTCCCGCCCCAGGCCAGCAGGCGGCGTCGAGTGATGTCGATCATTGCAAAGGTCGAAGAAAAAAGATCCGGGCAGGCGCGCCACGCGGCGGCCTAGCCGGACCGGACATGGACCCTCACTGCATGTCTTCAGAACGTGTAATGCGCGGAAAGTTTCAGCGTGCGCATTGGCCCGATCGAAGACCCATCCGGGACACCCAGGTGCGCGTTGCCCTCCGGCGGGACGAATCCATCGTAGCCACCTGTGTAGTTGACCGTGTTGAACAAATTGATGATGTCCGCACGGAATGCCAGCCTTCCGTAGACGACGCTGAAGGATTTGCCGATGCCGAGGTCGAACTGGCGGTAGGTCTTGCCGTCGCCGGCGCGGACGAAACAGGTGTTGAAGCCGCCCGAGCAATCGGTGATCCGGAACGGCAGCCCGGAGCCGACCACTGCCCGTGCCGACACGAGCATCCCCCACGGCAGCAGCCCGTCGGTCACTCCCTGAGCGACCAGCCGATGCGGCTCGACGTCGGCCGAGCGGTAGAAGTGCGACAACGATTGCGCGTTGGTGAAGTTGAACGGATCGGAGGTGGTGAGGTTCGCTTTCGTCGTCTTCGCGTCGCTGTACGTGTAGGTGATCCCGAATCCCCAGCCGGACATCAGCGTGTAGGGTTTTTCGGCCTTGAGGTAGACGGTCGTCGTCTTGGCGCGCTCCGAAAAGTTGCCGAGGACTAGGTTGCCGAACCCCGGTGGCCCGCCGAACAGCGCGTCGCTCGGCGGCTTCCCGCCGACCCCGCCCGCCGGGTCGCGGTTGCCCTCGTTCCAGTTGAACTGGTTGTGCGAGTCGGAGTAGGTGATGCCGACTTCGGTGTTCCAGATCGCGACGCCCTGGCGCAGACCGAGGGCGAACTGGTCCGTATACGGCATCTTGTAGTTGTTCTTGATGAGGTACACGTCGCCGTTGGCCGCGGCGTTGTTCGCAAGCTCGGCGATCGCGTAATCGGCGATCGCCCGGTCGTAGGCGCGACCGGCACCGCCGAACACGACCGAATTCTTGTCACCGTTGACGTCGTACGAGAAACCTACCCGCGGCTGGATCGCGCCCTTGAAGGCTTTGCGACTCGAGCCATTGGCGATGTAGTCGGCCAGGTTCACGCCGCCCTTGGCGAGCGACTGCGCATAGGTCTGACCCGGAGCGACCGGGATGCCGCCGATACGGGTCGAGTTGCCGTTCGCGTCGACCGGCTCGAGCTGGTTCAGGGCCGCTACCCGGTCCGCCGGAGTGACATAGCTGTTGTCCAGCATGTTGCTCTCGTAGTCGTAGCGCATGCCGAGATTGAGCTCGAGCTTCTTGGTCACCGCCCAATCGTCCTGCAAGTAGAGGCCGAACTGGTTGTTGTGGTAGCCGAGCTTGGTGGTCGACGTCGCCCTGTCGACCTGAAAGTAGTCGTTCGCGCCGAACATGATCGGGTTGCCGGTCTGGTTGTCGATGAGCTTCTGGAACACGTCGACGCCGCGGATCGCACCCGACAGGTCGTAGCTCATGAACTTGACCTTGGCGCCCATCTTGATCGTGTGGCTCGCCATCCCGGTGTACGTCAGGTCGTTTTGCAACAGGATGCCCTTTTGTATCTTGTCCTGCGCGTCGGGCGAGCCGCCGGTGCTGATGATCTCGGCCGCGCCGCTGGTCACGTTGTCGGTCGAGATGAAGTACTTGATCTCCGGGCCCTTGTTATCGCCGTTCGGACTCCATTCGTAGCGCTCGTAGCCGATTCGTGCTTCGTTCAGGAACTTGTCGGTTGTCCACTCGTGCTTCAGGTCGAGTCGCGTCTCGTCGTTGATGCGATTCTGGTCGTTGCCCGGCGCGCTCTTGTTGAAGTCTTCCGGGATCCGGTCCTTCTCGCGCCGGATGCGGGCCGTCAGTTCGAGGCGCTGGTTGTCGCTGAGATCGGCGTCGATCTTGCCGAACAACAGGTTCTCCTTGAACGAAGTGTCATGCGATCCCTGCAGGGGAATGAAGGTCGCCGCCAAGCCGGCGTTGGGCAGCGGCGGGTTGAGGCCGCCGAAGCTGACATTGCGCGCCGAGGCGATGTCCTTGCCTTCATACGACATGAACCAGTGCACCCTGTTCAGTACGATCGGCCCGCCGAGGGTGAAGCCGTACTGGTCCTGCGTGAAGCCGGCGCGGTCGAAGCCGTTCGCCTTGTCCGCCTTTTGCCTCGGGCTGTAGGCCGTTAGGCCGGCGCCGGTGTGATCGATGAACGCCTCGCCATGCAGCTCGTTCGCGCCCGACTTCGTCACCGCGGTGATCGCCGCGCTACTGACCTGGTCGAACTCGGCCTTGTAGTTCTGCGAGATGACCTTGTATTCGGCGATCGCCGACTGCGGGAACGGATTGCCGCGGGTCGAGTCGAGGGCACCCCCGCCGCCGCGCAGGATGTTGTTCTTCTGACTGACACCGTCGATGAAGATGTTGATGTTGTCCTGGCTCTGCGAGCCGCTTTGCACCTTCACGTTGCCGGCGTTGTCGACGTCGAAGCGGACGCCGGGCGCGAGGTCGGCGAAAGCGAGGAAGTTGCGCGTGATCTGCGGCAGCTGATCGATCTGCTTGAGCGAGACGTTGGTCCCGACCTCGGAGGTCTTCCGGTCCAGGCCGCCAGCGGTGCCGGTGATGTTCACCGTCTCCAGCTGCGTCGAGCCAGCCTTGGCCAACGGAAGGTCGAGGTCGACGGTCTGGCCGATCGCCACCGTCAGCGTTTCGACGCGCGGCGCCATGCCTTCGGCGGTGATCTCGATCTTGTAGGTCCCCGGCACCAAGTTGACGAGGACGTAGCTGCCGTCGGCGCGGCTGGTCGTGCGCAGCACCTGACCGGTGGCGGTGTTGGTGGCCGTCACGCTGGCGCCCGGCTGCGCCTTGGCATCGGCGGTGACGGTGCCGCGCACGGTGGCGCTGCTCAACTGCGCCATCGCCGGCATGGCGAGGGCGAGCATCGCCGCGGCGGCGAGGGCGCGAATCTGGAATCGGTGGGCTTGTCTCATGTGGCCTCCTCGTTTGGACAATGTGGCTCTGTGGCGGGATGAACGGGACGCGCTGCGCCTCAGGCGGCGCGCGGCGGCGGACGAAGGAATCGCCGCTCGGGCATTCCCGTCGTCGACTGGCGTACCACCAGGTCGGCACGAAGCGTCTGGTGCTGGATCGCCACGCGCTCGGGCTCTTCGATGGCCGAGGCCAGGCTCTCAAGGGCCAGCCCACCGAGCTCGGCGATGCGGGCGCGAACCGTCGTCAACGGCGGGCTCGTGTAGCGGCTGATCGGGATGTCGTCGAAGCCGGCGAGCGCCACGTCTTGCGGGACGCGAAGGCCGGCGTCGCTCAGCGCCGACATGCAGCCCAGCGCCATCATGTCGTTGCTTGCGAAGATCGCCGTCGCGCGGTCGGTCAACGCGACGACATGACTGCCGGCACGAAACCCTGACTCCTGCGTGAAGTCGCCCTGCAGCACCTGTTGGGATGGGTCGGAAAGCAGTGCGAGCATCGCCGCGCGATAGCCGCGCAGCCTTTCCTGCGCCTCGAAGTTGCTTTCCGGGCCGGCGATGAAGGCGATCCGGCGATGGCCGCGCTGGACGAGGTGCTTGACCATCGCGTAGGCGCCAGCGTAGTTGTCGACCGCGAACGACGAGTGGAGTCCGCCTGCGACGCGCGTGTTCATGAGCACGGCCGGCAAGTCATTCGACAGGTTGCCCCAGAGAAAGTCGGCATTCGCATGCGGCGACATGACGAGCAGCCCGTCGACACGGCCGTTCATGGCGCGCAAGGCGGCTGCCGCCTCGACGGCATCGCCGTGCGAGCTCGATACCAGCAGATGCAGGCCGCGGGCGCGCGCGGCCAGGTCGATGCCGCGGATGAGCTCGGAGAAGTACTCGCCGTGCAGGTCGGGCAGCAGCGCGCCCACCGTGTGCGTGCGCCGGGTGATCATGCTGCGCGCCGCGCTCGAAGGAACGAAACGCATCTGCTCGACCACCCCCATCACATGGTCCCGCGTGCGCGGCGTGACGTTCGAGTGGCCGTTGAGCGCGCGCGACACCGTCGCCACCGACACCCCGGCCTGGCGCGCGACGTCTTTGATCGTGATGGCCAAGATCATGACTCAGCCGCCGGCGCCGAGCGCCGCGCCTCGGGAGGCGATCACCTCGGCGTAAAAGCGCGCGCTGTCCTTCAACGTGCGCTCCTGCGTCTCGAAATTGACGTGTACCAGACCGAACCGCATCGAATAGCCGAGCGACCATTCCATGTTGTCCATCAGCGACCAGGCGCAATAGCCGCGCAGGTCGACGCCTGCCTCGATCGCGTCGTGGATCGCGCGCAGGTGGTCCCGGTAGTAGTCGACCCGCAACGGGTCGTTGATCCGCCCGTCGCGGGCGCAGGGCGCGTCGTAGAAGGCGGCGCCGTTCTCGGTCACGTAGAGCGGAATGTCGCCGTAGCGATGCTTGACCCAGACCAGGATCTCGGTGAGGCCCTTCGAGTACACCTCCCAGCCGGTCTGCGTGTAGGTCGAGAGCGCCTGCGGAACGACCGCGGTCTTGACCGGCCACTTCCGCTCTTCGTGGCGGATCACGTCGCGCATGTAGTAGTTGACGCCGACGAAGTCGATCTTCTGGCGGATCAGCTCGTAGTCTTCGGCGGGCCAGTCCGGCCAGGCGTCGCCGAAGATCTCCTTCATCTCGTCCGGGTAGGAGCCGAGGAACACCGGGTCGAGGTATTGCCGGTTCATGTAGGCGTCGGCGCGCCGCGCCGCGGCGACGTCTTCGGCCTTGTCGCTGGCGGCATGCTTGGGCGCCAGGTTGACGACCAGGCCGACTTCGTGGCGACCTTCAGCGCGATAAGCGCGCACCGCTTTGCCATGCGCGCGCAGCAAGTGGTGCGTCGCGATCGGCGCCTCGTAGAGATTCCGGTGCCCGGGCGCCACGGCGCCGTGCAGATAGCCGCCATCGGTCACCACCCAGGGCTCGTTGAGCGTCGTCCACTTCTTCACTCGCCCGTCGAGGCGACGGTACATCGCGCTCGCATAGTCGGCGAACCAGTCGGCGACATCGGGGTTGAGCCAGCCGCCGCGATCGTCGAGCGCGATCGGAAGATCCCAGTGAAAGAGCGTGGGCAGCGGCTCGATGCCGTTTTCGAGCAGCGTGTCGACAAGACGCTCGTAGAAGTCCATCCCGCCTTCGTTCACCGCGCCGCGGCCCGAAGGAAAAATGCGCGCCCAGGCGATGCTGAAGCGATAGGCATTGAGGCCCATCTGCTTCATCGTGAGGACGTCGTCTTTCATGCGCCGGTAGTGGTCGCAGGCGACATCGCCGGTGTGCCCGTGCAGCACGAGTCCGGGCGTTCGCACGAAGCGATGCCAGATGCTCGGCCCGGCGCCGTCGGCGAGCGGCGAGCCCTCGACCTGATACGCCGAAGTCGCTGCGCCCCAGAGAAAAGTGGGCGAAAACTCGTACGACTTGGGCACCGGACCCCTCCATAGGCTCTATGAATGTAAACGTTATCATGATCGAGTGCCAGGCTCATTGGGGTAAGCCAGACGAGACGCCGAGGTGGTCGCACTCATTGCATACAACGGCGGGTAAGGCGTTACCCTTGCGACAAGGCGGAGGCTGGATTTGCAACCGCGCGGGGAGGAACCTTGACCACAAAACCCAACGCCGCGAGTTGGCTTCCGAGCCCTGAAGAGCAGGACTACCCAGCGGCTGAGTCGTACTTGCGGCTTATCTATTCGGACGCCACGGTAGCAACGCTGATCGCTGGCTTGAGAGCTGCGCCGATCTCGACGTTTGCTGCCAAAGACATTTTTCGCGCGTCGCAATTGTCTCTGTTAGGGGTCGGCAATTCACACGTAGACAAGGATGTTCGAAAGATTGCGGCGGGGACTCGGCTGTCGCCTTTGCTGCTGGTCAGGGACGAGGTCCGCGGAAAGGTCGTCATCGCAGACGGATACCACCGGTTGTGTGCTGTCTACGCAGGCGACGAGGATGCCTCCGTTCCGTGCAAACTCGTCTAAAAGTCTGGAAAGGGCTTTGACCGAGGCGAGTCTGGCACCAGACTGGCACCGCCCGACCAGACGGAGAGGCTAAGTCAGCGTCCGTATGCCGGGCAGTTTGCGCCGATATTTGGTAGGCCGTGTTTCTACCGAGGCTCGCTTCGGAGGCCGCACCCATGCTGGATTTCCCAAGATTGCCGTTCGCAAGTTACCCGGGAAGTTACCCGGTCTGATGCCGGCCTCCCCTGACCGCCCGGTCGACCTAGCGCAAATCACTGGATGACTTACAGACGCCCCCGCCAATATGGCCGCGCCGGGCCCGAGCCATCGGCGGCAAGCCGAGGATCTGAAGATGTTGTTCCTTGCCCCCTGCCCAGTCCTCGGGCGCCAGCAGCATCGAGTCGCGAGCCCGAAACCCGATCGAATGGTCGACCCAGGCGCTGCCGCGGCGCAGGCTCTTACGCATGGCCATCATGGTGCTGGCCTCGAAGGCGCGGTAGCGCGACTGGGGTCCAGGTCGCTCACGATCGAGTCCCACGCTGGGCCGACCGGCGGCAGCTCGAAGGCGGCGGGAATCTCGTCAGCGTTCAGTCCTTGCAGTGTCGACCAGGCGCGCCATTGCTCGAAGCCGCAGTCCCCCGGTGTTCCCGAGAACTCGATGTCGCGCAGCCCGGCGAGGTGGCCATGAACGCGCCGGCTGTCCTCGGCCAGAGCGCGGCGCACCTGCGCGGCGAAGGTCGTCGCCCCGGCGTCGCCAAGCTCGGCGAGGAGCTCGCGCGCTTCGAGCACGCGGTCCCGCCACGGCTTGGTCTCCGTGTGAAGGGTCGCTCTTGCCTTGAGAGCCTGTTGGAGCACCACGCCGCTCGTGCGGGAGCGGCCCTTGTGAACTCGCTCGGCGGCGCGCCGGAAGAGGTCCTGGCTTCGGCGCGAGGCCTGGATGAGCGCCATGTCGGTCAGCTCGAGCAACGTGACGCGCAGGAAGCACGCGATCTCGACGATCTGTCGTTGCCTCTCGATCCGCGCGGTCATCGACAGACGGCGCATCTGCACACGCGCGGAGTAGGCCTGCTGCTTCGTCAGGGCGATCGCATCGAGCGCCCAGTCGTGGACGCCGATGCTCTTAAGGGCGCGGATCTTCTCGAGCGTCTCGCTCATGGTGCCGGGCGAGTGGCGCCCGGGCGCGGTCTTTAACCACTCGATGCGACTTCCCGTAGCCCTCGGCTGGGTCGAGTAAGCCCAGTCGATGGCCTTTCGAAGTGCGGGCTTGCCGATCGCCGCTTCGATAGTCGTGGCCATTGACGCTTCGGTCGAATCGAAGGCGCTTCGGGCCCAGCCGGCCACACGCCGCGAACCGGGAATCACGACTCGGCGCTCGTACAGTCAGAGACGAGCGGTCTCGCAAAGGTCGTCAGGATGAGCCGCCTCGAGGGCTGCAACAGCAAGCACTTGGCGGATCTGCTCGACCCGAGCTTCGTCGAGCTCCTGCAGCCCGACGTGTGACTTCGCCCATGCCTGATGCTCGTAGAGCGTTTGCCGGCGGCCGTAGAGCGAGCGTAGGCTTGCGATGCTCACCACGGGCGTCTCGAGCGCATCGCAGACGGAGCCGAGCAGCGTCTTGGGAACTGTCGCGAACCGATCCAGCGGACGCCCGCTCGCGCGCAAGAAGAGCATCTGGATTGCCGCGGCGACGCGACGATCGTGGCGAAATCGATCGCAGATCGCCGCAACGTCGTCCTGGCTCAGCGCAAAGGCTTCCCGAGCGTCGTACTCGGACAGCCTGCTCGGCAGGTTCTTGACTCCAACGAAGCGCTTGGCAAAGGACATGGCGGCCGCCCCGGGTCGAAAGCTCGAAATCTACGCCTGTCGAACCCTTTGCCTAGAACCCTGGCGTCGATGCCACGCACGATGCCTGCGACAGCCCCCCGAGGTGACCGTGTCAATTTGTCGGAAAGATACGATTACCCCTTCTTGTCATGGAAGAACCAGATCGGCTCGTAAGCGACGCTGGCCAGGCCGACAAGCCCGGGATGCTGCTCGGCCGAACCGACGCCACCCTGCACGAAAGCGAGGTCGACTTTCTGCTTCGGGTCGTCGAGACGACGCAGGTTCTCAATCGAGCCCGCCGAGTTGACGATCTCCAGCTTGATGCCGTGCTTGGCGAACTCGGCTGCGTATTGCTCCGCGTAGCGTGTGTAAGCGCCGGTCGATGCGCCGGTCGATATGCGGATTGTCTTGGGTGGTGGCGGCTCGACAAAGCCGAACAGGAACCAGAGCCCCACGGCCAGGACGGCAAGGATCAGCAGAGCGAGCTGCAATTGCTCCTTGCCTGTCAACAGCAGGAATTCACCGCGGGTGAGCTTCTGAGCAAAGCCCAGGGGCGGCCGCGGCGACGCTGTCGAACGATCAGTCTCTGGTTGAAGAGACGCGGTCGTCGGTGGTTCGCTCATGCGCTTGGCTGATGACCGGCTCCCGCAGGCTGGAAAGCGGATTGATCTCTTCTTGTCCTTCCGCACCGACAAGCTTGGCTATCTGACGACGCCCAAGGCTTCCCAACTCGGGAAGCGCTGCAGTTAACGTCAGGATCGTCACCGGCCCTACGCCCTTGACGCTATCCAGCAGCATGCGCTGCTCCTTGAAGTGCCGATCCATG
>JANXWR010000504.1 GCA_025351025.1 Burkholderiales bacterium
GCCAAGTTCGAGCTCGTCGCCGAAGACGACGCCGCCGATCCGAAGCAGGGCACGGCGGTCGCCAACAAGCTGGTCGACGCCAAGGTCAACGGGGTCATCGGCCACCTCAACTCAGGCACCTCGATTCCGGCCTCGAAGATATACAGCGACGCCGGCATCCCGCAGATCTCGCCGTCGGCCACCAACCCGAAGTACACGCGCCAGGGCTTCAAGACGACCTTCCGCGTCGTTGCCGACGACGTCCATCTCGGCGGCACCCTTGGCCGCTACGCCGTCAAGGAGCTGAAGGGCAAGTCGATCGTGGTGATCGACGACCGCACGGCCTACGGCCAGGGCGTCGCCGAGGAATTCGCCAAGGCCGTCAAGGCGTCGGGCGGAGCGATCCAGGACACGCAGTTCACGACCGCCAATGCCACCGACTTCACCGCCATCCTGACCGCGGTCAAGGCCAAGAAGCCCGACATCATCTTCTTCGGCGGCATGGACGCGGTTGCCGGTCCGATGATCCGCCAGATGAAGCAGCTCGGTATCAATTCGAAGTTCATGGGTGGCGACGGCATCTGCTCCGGAGAGCTGCCGAAGCTTTCCGGCGGCGCGATGGAAGACGGCCAGGTGATTTGTGCCGAAGCAGGCGGCGTCGACAAGTCGGAACAGGCTGCCCTGGACAAGTGGAAGGCCGACTACAAGAAGAAGTTCGGCATCGACGTGCAGATCTACGCGCCTTATGTCTACGATGCGCTCAACCTGATGGTCGCGGCGATGGAGAAGGCCGGCTCAGCCGACCCGGCCAAGTACCTGCCGGTGCTGGCCAAGACGACCGGCTACAAGGGTGTGACCGGCACGATCAGCTTCGACGAGAAGGGCGACATCAAGAACGGCGCGCTGACGATGCACACCTACAAGGGTGGCAAGGAAGAATCGATGGGCGTCGTCCGCTGAGTCCTTCAGCCTCGACAAAAAGGGCGCCGCGAGGCGCCTTTTTTTCTTGGTTCACCCTCTCCGGCTGCGCGGGAGAGGGTCGGGGTGAAGGCTTTTACTTCATTGCCTTGTAATCGGCCTTGGCCTTCTCGTAGGTGGCCTTGGCATCGGCCATGGTCTTGTCGTGCGCCGCGTCGGCGTCCTTCTTGCATTGCTTCTTGGCGTCGCCGCTCATCGTCTTGCACTGCGCTTCGGCCGACTCTTCATCGGCCTTGGCTTGCTTCTTGGCCATCTTGTAGTTGGCTTCGGCCTGTTCTTTCTGGATCTTGGCGGGGCTGTCGGTCGCTTGCGCGGTGAGTGTGAAGGTGGCGGCGCACGCGAGCGCGGCGAGGGTGGCAAGGGTCTTCATGGTGGTCGGGTCCGTCGTAGGGGTTGAATGGGGTTGCCCATCGGCGCCAGAATTATTGGCAGCACAACGGGGCAAATGAGCGAGCGGGGCGCGAATCGCGCGCTCGTCCGACACCGCGCGCGGAATCGTCCGACACGAAGCCTTCCACTCAGGCTAGGATTTGGTCGTGCATCCTGCCTTGTCCCGCGTCTCGAGCCGCCTCGCCATCCTGGCCATCGGCCTGGCGAGCGCAGTCGTTCTCGCCAGCTCGTGCTCGATCGACGCGGCGATGACAACCAACCGGGCCGGGCGCGTTCTATCCCTGAACGCGGTGCGCGTGCAGTCGACGGTGCGCGAGTTCGGGCTCGTCATGCTCCTGAGCGGTCGCGATCTCGTGCTCGAGCTGACATGGCGGCGCGGCCTGCAGGTCACGGGTCGTGAGCCGCCGCATTGACACGCCGCCGTGCATCCTTCACCCCTGGCAATCGACTCGGTCGCGCAAAGCCTCGTGCGCTTCGCCGATGCGACATGCGCCGGCAGCACCGCACAGGACCTGCGCGTGATGGAGGCAGGCCATGCGGGACTGACCTTCGGCTTCGACCTGATCGGACCCGGGCCCGAGCAGCGCCGCGGCCTCGTGCTGAAGCTGGCGCCGCCGGGCGTGCGCCGCTCGGGCAATACCGATGTCTACAAGCAGGCGCCGTTGCTGCGCGCGTTGCATGCGGCGGGCCTGCCCGTGCCCGACGTACCGTATGCGGATGCCGGCGAGTCGTGGTTCGGCACACCGTTCATCATGATGGAGCGGCTGCCCGGCCTGCCGTTCTTCGTCTGGCAGCCCGATCCGTCGTTCGACCGCTCGGTGCAGGCGGTGACTTCGCTCTACGCGCAGACGATCGACGCGATGGCCGCGATCCATCGCTTCGACTGGCGTCATTACCTTACCGACTGGGAAGAGCCGCGCGCGCTCGTCGATGAAGTGCTGCGTTGGGACGTGGTGCTCGCCAAGTCGCCGCACACCGACTGGATCGCCAGCGGCCGCGCGGTGCGCGACCGTCTGCTCGCGACGCGGCCCGACGGCGCGCCGATCGGGCTCGTGCACGGCGACTGTCAGCCCGGCAACGCGCTCTTCGACGGCGGTCGGTTGACCGGCCTGATCGATTGGGAGCTGGCCTCGATCGGCAGCCGCCGCATCGACGCCGGCTGGATGATGATGCTTGCCGATCGCTCGAGCTGGACCGACGATTGGTGCCCGGTCTGTCCGATGAGCCCGGCCCAGGTGGCAGCGCGTTACGCGGCGGCGATGGAAGAGGCCTGCGACGATCTGCCCTGGTATCAGGCCTACGCCGGCTACCGGCTCGGCGCCATCTCCTGCCTCAACATTCACCTGCACCGCAGCGGGCGGCGGCCCGACGCCACCTGGGAGCGGTTCGCCCTGACGATCGATCCGATGTTCTCGCGTGCCGCCGCGCTGCTCGACCGCTTGCCGATTACCACCGAGGCCGCTGCATGATCGACTTCACCCTGCCGGCCGAGCACGTCGAGTTGCGCGATCGGGTCACCGCGTTCATCCGCGACGAGGTCATTCCGCGCGAGGACGATCCCCGTCAGGACGCGCATGGCCCGAGCGACGCGCTGCGCCTCGAGATGGTCGATCGCGCCCGCGTCGCCGGCCTGCTGTCGACGCACGCACCGGTGGCCTGGGGCGGTCTCGGTCTCGATCATCGCGGCATGGCCGTGGTGTTCGAGGCCGCCGGCTACAGCCTGCTCGGGCCGCTGGCGCTCAACATCCAGGCACCCGACGAAGGCAATACCAACCTGCTCGTCAAGGTCGCCACCGAGGCGCAGAAAGAGCGCTGGTTGCGCCCCTTGGTGGCCGGCGCGATACGCACCGTGTTCTCGATGACCGAGCCCGACGACGGCGCCGGCGCCGACCCGTCGCTGCTGAAGACCGAGGCGCGCGCCGACGGCGACGACTTCGTCATCGACGGCCGCAAGTGGCTGATCACCGGCGTGCCCGGGGCGACGCTGAACATCGTCATGGCGCGCACCTTCGATGCCGGCGGCCACGACATCGGCGCCAGCATGTTCCTGGTCGACATCGACGCGCCGGGATTTCGCGTCGTGCGCCAGCTCGACACGATCGACGCCGTCTCGCCCGGCGGCCATGCGGTGGTCGAGTTCGAGGGCGTGCGCGTGCCGAAGAGCGCGGTGCTCGGAGAGTTGGGCCAGGGCCTGCGCAATGCCCAGGTTCGCCTCGGTCCGGCGCGGCTCACGCACTGCATGCGCTGGCTCGGCGCGGCGCGGCGCGCCCACGACGTCGCGGTCGACTACGCGCGCCGTCGCCATGCCTTCGGCAAGCTGATCGGCGAGCACCAGGGTGTCGGCTTCCAGCTCGCCGACAACGAGATCGAGCTGCATTGCGCGCGGCTCGCCGTCTGGCACGCCGCCTGGCTGCTCGACCAGGGCCAGCATGCGCGCACCGAGACCAGCCAGTGCAAGGTGTTCTGCTCGGAGGCGCTCAGTCGAGTCGTCGATCGCTCGCTGCAGATCCTCGGCGGCATGGGCATCACCACAGACACGGTGGTGCAGCGCATCTACCGGGAGATCCGGCCGTTCCGCATCTACGACGGCCCGTCCGAGGTGCACCGCCACGCGCTGGCAAGACGCATCGTCGGCGGCTGATCCTTTGCAGTCGCCAGGGAGACTTTCGTGCTGATCACGCGCGCCGCGACCTTCGACGAGATCCATCGCAGCTTTCGCTGGCGTCTGCCTGAGCGCTACAACATCGCGCGCGACGTCTGCGACCGGCATGCCGCCGGCCTCGAGCGGACGGCGCTGATCCATGAGCGCACCGATGGCGGCGTCTCGCGCTACACCTTTCAGCAAGTGCAGCGCCTCGCCAACCAGTGCGCCAACCTGCTGCGGCATCTGGGCCTCGTACAAGGGGACAGGGTGCTGATCTACCTCGGCCAGGATCCGGCGACCGCGGTTGCCCACGTCGCCTGCTGGAAATCGGGCTTGATCTCGGTACCGACCTCTCTCCTCTTCGGCACCGACGCGCTCGCTTACCGTCTGCGCGACAGCGGCGCACGGCTGCTCATCACCGACGCCGCGCACCTGCCGGTCGTCGCCGCTGTCCGCGAGCAGGTGCCGGCGCTTGCCCACGTGTTGCTGGTCGACGGTCGCGCCGAAGGCACGCTGGACTTCTGGGCCGAGCTGGCGCGCGCCTCGGATGCGTTCGAAACGCTGGCGCTGACGCCCGACACGCCGGCCTTCATCAACTACACCTCGGGAACGACCGGCCAGCCCAAGGGCACGTTGCAGGGCCACCGATCGATGCTCGGCCACATGCCTGGCCTCGAGCTCGTCTACGACTTCATGCCGCAGGCCGGCGATGTGATGTGGTCGCCGGCCGACTGGTCCTGGCTCGCCGGCCTGATGGACGTGCTGATGCCGGCCTGGTTCTGCGGCTTGCCGGTGCTGACCTACCGCAACACGAGCTTCGACCCGGAGGAGGCCTTTCACCTGATGGGCAAGCACCAGGTGCGCATCGGACTCTTGACGCCGACGATGCTGCGCCGCCTGAGCGCCGTGCCCGACCCGCTACGCCGTCACGGCGTCGCGCTGCGCTCGGTCATCAGCGGCGGCGAATCGGTGGGGCGCGAGACGCTCGAATGGGCGCGCGGTGCGCTCCGCATCGAGGTCAACGAGGTCTATGGACAGACCGAATGCAACATCGTGCTCGGCAACTGCACGCAGGTGCTGCAACCCAAGCCGGGGTCGCTGGGCAAGGCCTTGCCGGGGCACATCGCGGCGATCGTCGACGGCGAAGGACAGCCGGTGTCGACCGGCGTCGTCGGCCACATCGCGTTCAGACGTCCCGACCCCGTGATGCTGCTCGAATACTGGGGCAAGCCGGAGGCAACGCGAGACAAGTTCGTCGGCGACTGGCTGCTCACCGGCGACCTCGGCCGATGCGACGACGAGGGCTACTACTGGTACGTGAGCCGTGCCGACGACGTCATCACGAGCGCCGGCTACCGCATCGGCCCGGGCGAGATCGAGGATGCGCTGAATGGGCACCCTGCGGTTTCGATGTCGGCGGTGATCGGCGTGCCCGATCCGATAAAAGCGGAGGCGATCCGTGCGTTCGTGGTGCTGCGACCCGGCTACGTGGCGAGTGCCGAGCTGGCCGCAACGATCCGTGCATCGGTACGCACGCGCCTCGCGCGCCACGAGTGTCCGCGCGACATCGAATTCCTGGACGCGCTGCCGATGACCGCGACTGGCAAGATCCTGCGCCGCGAGCTGCGCCAGCGTGTGCGCGTCGATTCGTAGGCCCTGCCGGGTGCGCACCGCCTTTGTCGAAGCCGCCAGCCGCTGGCTTGCCGCGCCGCGCCCCGAAGCGTGCGCCGCCGTCGCCAGCGCACGCTTGGTGCGTCTCGAGGCGAACCAGCCGCCCTGGCACGGCACCGGCATCCGTGTCGCCGCCGGCCAGGCCTACAGTCTGTTTGCCGACGGCCGCGTGCATTGGAGCTCGCGCGATCCGACTCTCTACGGCGGCCCGCGCTACCACCTCTGGGCGCGTGTCTCGCCCGGCGGCCGCATCGTCAACCCGACCTGCGAGTCGGGCACCTTCGTCGCCGATGTCGCCGGCGAACTCGAGCTCGGGGTCTACATGGGCGTCTGGAAGGACACGTTCGGCGATCTCGCAACCCCCGCATCGTTGTACCGGCGGCTGACCGGCGGCCTCGACGTGCTGGCGCTTGCCTGGCACGGCGAGCCGGTCGCAGGGCTCGCCGCGGTCGATGCTGCCGGCGCTGTCCACGCCCCTGCTGTGGTGCCTCCCTCTTTCTTTGGCGCCGAACTCGCGCGCCTTCGGGCTGCGCACGCACCGCCCGCGCAGTGGAGCTACCTGCTCGACACCGGCCATGCCGACATCTTTGCCGACGCCATCGGCCCTACGGGCGAGCGCACGATCGCGGTCCATACCCATGACGATCAGGGCATCGTCTGCACGCCCGTCGAATTCGAGCTGACGCCTCGAACGCGACTCGCCTGGCGCTGGCGCGTCATCGAACAGCCGAGTGCGGTGGCCGAAAACCGGTCGCAGACGCACGACTACGTCTCGATCGCGACTGAATTCGACAACGGCCGCGACCTGACCTGGATATGGAGCTCGCAACTCACCCCCGAGACGCATTTCGATTGCCCGGTCGGCGCCTGGACCGCGCGCGAGACGCACTGGGTCGCGCGTTCCGGAACCGGTGATCTCGGCCGCTGGTGCACCGAAGAGCGCAATGTCCATGCCGACGTTCTCGCCTCGATGGGGCCGCCGCCGGCGCGCATCGTTCGTGTCTGGCTGATCGCGGTCAGCAGCTTCCAGCACGGCACTGCGCGTGCCGAGTTCGCCGACATTGTGCTCGACGACGGGGTGCACGCGGTGCGCGTGCTCTGAGAGCAGAGCGCCCGGTTGGTTTTTGCGACGCAATGGACCGGCCTCGAACCGAAGCAGGCGACGGAACTAGGGAAGTCCCTGACGAATTGCGCTTGCGCAAGACGACCTCGAGGGCCAACATCAAACGCTTTAGTTGCCGCCGAGTAACCATGCTACCGGCCAGGAAAAAACGACGCGATCCGCGCCTCGGCGCGGGAGCGGTCTGCAAGGAGTCCCGCTTGGCCACTGTCAGGATTGCCGTGTCACCGTGGGCGCGCCCGCTCGATCGAGGCCAGGAGCGTGCGATCAAGCGCGACGCGGTGCTTCGCGCGGCGGCTCAGCTCTTCAACGAGTTCGGCTACCACGAGACCTCCCTCGCGATGGTGGCCGAGCGCCTGCAGGTCACGAAACCTACGCTCTACTACTACATCAAGAACAAGGAAGAGATCCTGTTCGAATGCGTGCGGCTCGGTCTCGAGCTGCTGCGTTCGGCGATCGCCGACGCCGCGGCTTCGGGCGGCACCGCGCTCGACAAGCTGAAAGCGGCGATGCATGAGTACGCGATGATCGTCACGCGCGACTTCGGCATGTGCCTGATCCGCGTCGGCGAGGATCCGCTCGCACCCACGGGCCGAAAAAAACTGCGCTTCCTGAAGGCCGAACTCGACCATGAGTTCCGCGCGCTCATCGAGCAGGGCATCGCCGAAGGCTCGCTCGCGCCGTGCGATCCGAAGCTGGCTGCGTTCACGCTGGCGGGCGCATTGAGCTGGATCGGGCGCTGGTACGACCCGCAGGGGCCGCTCAGTGCCGAACAGGTGGCGCGCGACAGCACCGCCGTTCTGATGAACGGCCTCACACCGAGGCGCAGCAGTCGCACCCGGAGCCTCCGATGACACGGCAACGCATTTCCCAGCAGATGATCGTGTTCACGATCTTCGTGCTCATGTTCATCGGCTTCGCGCTGTTCCTGCCGGGTTTCCTGACCGCCGGCAACGTGCTCGGACTGCTGCAGAACGTGGCGATCCTCGGCATCCTTGGACTCGCCATGTCGATCATCGTGATCGGTCGCGGAATCGACATCTCCATGGTCGCGGTGCTCGCCGTGCCGGCCGGCCTGGTCCTGCAGATGGTTCAAGACGGGCACTCGGTACCGATGGCCCTTGTCGCCGCGCTTGCGCTCGCGCTCGCGTTCGGGCTGATCAATGGCTGGCTGATCGCCTATGCCGAGGTGCCGTCCCTGTTTACCACGCTGGCCACCGGCCTGTTTCTCGCCGGTCTCGGCCAGGTCGCTTTCTTCCGCCTCGATGTCGTGCAGTGGAGCCCGCAGCTCGACCCATTGTCGTGGGTCGGCCGGGGCACGCTGCTCGGTGTGCCGATGCCGGTGATCATGTTCGGCGCGGTGGCGGCCTGCGTCTCGTTCTTCCTGCGCCGCACGCGCCTGGGCACCTACATCTACGCGATCGGCGACAACCCGTTCGGGGCCCGCACCACCGGCATCCCGACCCGGCCGGTCATCGTGTTGCAGTACGTGCTGGCGGCGCTGATCGGCGCGCTCGCCGGCATGGTCATGGCCGCATCGGTCAACAGCATGCCGACGCGCATCTACAACTCGACCCTGATCTACGACGTGATCCTGGTCGTGGTGCTTGGCGGCATCGGCCTTTCGGGCGGTCGTGGCGGCGTCATCAATGTCGTCATCGGCACGCTGCTGATCGGCACGCTGCTGAACGGCATGACGATCCTCGACGTCTCGTACTCGGCTCAGAACCTGGTCAAGGGCGTGATCCTGCTGATCGCGATCCTGATCGACTCCTTTCTCAATCCGCGCAACGAAGAAACCGCTCAGCAAGGGGACATCTGATGCAGCGGTTTCGATCCCACAGCGGCCTCGACCGCTTTCTTTGACGACCTTGAAACTTCAGGAGACACGCATGAAACTGATCCCCACATCCAACCGATCCGGTGCCGCGCTGGCGGCCGTGACGCTGCTGGCCGGCCTGTCGATCGGTCAGGCGGCCTTCGCCCAGGGCAAAGGCATCGACGAGCCGTTCCGCGCCAGCTACAAGAGCACCCTGGCCGGCAAGAGTGTGGTATTCGTTCCTGTCGCGATGGGCTTCGACCTCGCCCAGGGCTGGTTCGAAGGGCTGAAGAAAGAACTCGAGCCGCTCGGCGTGAAAGTGACCTCGCGCGACCCGAACTGGAACACCAATGCCGGCGCGCAGGCGGTCACCACGCTGATCAGCGAGAAGCCTGACGTGATCGTTGTCCACAACCCCGACGTGCAGACCTACGCGAAGCTGCTGCAGCGCGCCGAGGAGGCCGGCATTCAGGTCGTGCAGATCAACATGCGCTCGAACTATTCATCGGTGGTCTATGTCGGCGCCGACTGGGTCGATATCGGCGAGAAAGCGGCGAACGCCGTCGTCGAGGCCTGCAAGGGCAAGTCGGACAAGGTCGCGATCGTGCAGGGCGCTCTTTCCGCGGCTGCGAGCGCGTACACCTTGAAGGGCGTGGAGAACGTGTTCGGCAAGCATCCGGAGATCAAGGTGGTGTCGAGCCAGGCGGCCGATTGGGACGCAGCCAAGGCCAAGGGCATCACGCAGACCGTGCTCAAGCAGAACCCCGACCTGTGCGGCATCGTCGGCTTCTGGGACGGCATGGATTCCGGCACTGCCGCGGCGATCAAGGAAGCGGGCCTGACCGGCAAGGTGTTCCTCGCGACCTCGGGTGGCGGCGAGCAAAAAGGCGCCTGCGACCAGGTGAAGTCGGGTGCATTCGACCTCGACCTCAGCTACGACGTGCCGACCCAGGCAAGCAACATGGCCGCGTCGATCAAGTGGCTGCTCCAGAACAAGGGCAAGACCGGCACCGCGAAGGGATCGATCTACACGACGATCATCCCGATCACGAAGGTCAACGCCGCGACCGAAGGGACCTGCTGGAAGCTCGGCAAGATCTGAGCGCATCTCGCTGAACGGATCGGCCGCGCCTCGGCGCGGCCGACCGCCCTGTTCGCCCTGGAGACGCCGCTGCGATGAACGAGACACTGACCCGACCTCTGCCCGCCGCGGCCGCGAACAGCGCCCGCCAGAGTGCCCGCGTCGAGGAGCGCTGGGCCGACACGCTGACGCGCTGGCGCTACACCTGGTGGCCGGACCATGCGCTCGGCGAGATTCTGGCCAAGCGCTGGATGGAAACGGCGATCCCCGTGATCGTGCTGCTCATCGTCGCGTTCGCGCTGGCGCAGGCGATCCCGAACTTTCTCTCGGCGGCGGCGCTTTCGGATACCGGCCGGCAGGCCGGCGAGATCGGCTTCATCGTGCTCGGCATGGCGTTGGTGATGATCGTCGGCGGCATCGATCTT
>JANXWR010000516.1 GCA_025351025.1 Burkholderiales bacterium
GCGCATCGCGAGGTGTTCACGAGCAAGGTCAAGGGCCTGTGGCCGACCATGCGCGACTTTCACGAAGCTTGGCCTTCGGTGCTGCGCGGCACGGCACTCGGTTCGGTGCTCGGCGTGTTGCCAGGCGACGCCCTGGATCGCGCCCTTGCCGAAAGGGATGCGCGGGTTGCGCACCAGCTTTTTTTCCATCGTGTACGAGGCAAACGAGGCGAGCAGCGCGCCGCCGCCTGGCAACACGCCGAGCACCGAACCGAGTGCCGTGCCGCGCAGCACCGAAGGCCAAGCTTCGTGAAAGTCGCGCATGGTCGGCCACAGGCCCTTGACCTTGCTCGTGAACACCTCGCGATGCGCGGCCGGTTGGCCGAGGTTGGAAATGATCTCGCCGAAGCCGAACACGCCCATGGCGATGATGACGAAACCGATGCCGTCGGTGAGCTGCGGGATGTCAAAGCTGTAGCGTGCGGTGCCCGAAATCACGTCGGTGTTGACCTGCGCGAGCAGCAGGCCGAGCAGGATCATGGCGATCGCCTTGATGAGCGAGCCAGACGCCAGGACGACGGCGCCGATCAGGCCCAGAACCATCAGCGAGAAGTATTCGGCCGGGCCGAACTTGAACGCGAGCTCGGTAAGCGGCGGCGCGAACGCAGCGATGATGACCGTGCCGACGCAGCCGGCGAAGAATGAGCCGAGCGCGGCGACCGAAAGGGCCGCGCCAGCGCGGCCCTGGCGCGCCATCTGGTAGCCGTCGATGCAGGTGACGACCGAGGACGACTCGCCGGGAACGTTGATGAGGATCGACGTCGTCGAGCCGCCGTACTGCGCGCCGTAGTAGATGCCCGCGAGCATGATCAGCGCCGGCGTCGCGTCGAGCGCGTAGGTCGAGGGCAAGAGCATCGCGATCGTCGCGACCGGGCCGATGCCGGGCAGCACGCCGATCAAGGTGCCGAGCATCGCGCCGAAGAAAGCGTAGGTCAGATTCTGGAAAGTGAAGGCGACGCCGAAGCCGATGCCGAGGTTGTGGAGGAGATCCATGCGAGCCCGCAGCCTGCTGTTCGTGAATATCGGTCGAGAGCTTCAGCCGACGAACCGCGGCCAGACCGGGATCGTCAGCTTCAGGCCCCAGACGAAGATCGCCCACGAACCGATCATCAGGACTACGGCGTTGGCGGAAACGCCTTTCCAGTGGAATTCGTCTCCCGCAAGACTGGAGATGACGACGAGCACCGGGATGGTCAGCGCGAGGCCGATCGGCTCGAGCATCGCGCCGAACACGGCGATGGCGGTGACGATGACGACGAGCGGCCGCCAGGCGAAGGCGCCGATCTTGTCGCCGCCTTCGCTTTCGATCGTCAGCGACTTGAACAGCACGACGGCGCCGAGCGCCGCGAGCAAGAGCGCGAGGCCGAGCGGAAAGTAGCCGGCGCCCGGATGCGCCGAGAGCTGCGACAAACGGCCCCAGAGGCTGGCGGCGCACGGATCCTGCGGCGGGCAGGCCGGGCCCATGCTGTAGTTGGTGGCGCCGAACGCGAAGACGACACCGACGACGACGAACATCAGGCCGGACCAGAAGTCGCGCTCGCTCTTGATTCTCAATCGGGCCTCGTCGCGGCGTGCTGCGAAGCTGGCGATTCTAGGGAGAGGGTCTTGCGGGTCGCGTCTCGTTTACACGGAGCGGCAGGAGTTCGAAGCAGCGAGATCCTTCGCTTCGCTCAGGATGACAAGGGACACCGTCTACAAGGGACACTGTCATTCTGAGCAAGTGAAGAATCTCGGCTCACTGCTCCCAGGCAGGCGTCGCGCGCAGCACTTCGTCGAGCGTGGTCACGCCTTCGGCGACCTTCATCGCGCCGGCCAGGCGCAAGGGACGCAGGCCGTCCTGCAGCGCCTGCGCGCGCAGCTTGGCCTCGTTGCAGGTCGGCTGAATGAAATTCCGCGCCGCGTCGCTCACCGTGAGCAACTCGAACAGTCCGGCGCGGCCGCGAAAGCCCGTCATCCGGCATTCGAGACAGCCCACCGCCTTGTAGGGCCGCACGCCGCCGTTCAGGCGCCAGGGCTTGACGACTTCATGCAACGTCTCGCGCGTCACTTCTTCGTCGGGCACCTTGCACGTCGGGCACAAGGTACGCACGAGTCGCTGCGCGAGTACGCCGATCAGGGTCGAGCCGATCAGGTAGGGCGCTACGCCGAGGTCGTTGAGGCGCGTGATCGCCGAGGCCGAATCGTTGGTGTGCAGCGTGCTGAACACGAGGTGGCCGGTGAGCGAGGCCTGGATCGCCATGTCGGCGGTTTGCAGGTCGCGGATTTCGCCGACCATGATGATGTCCGGGTCCTGGCGCATCAAGGAGCGCAGGCCTTCGGCGAAGTTGAGGTCGATGAGCGGCTGCACCTGCGTCTGGTTGAACGCCGGCTGGATCATTTCGATCGGGTCTTCGATGGTGCAGACGTTGACCTCGTCGGTGGCGAGCCGGCGCAGCGTCGAGTAGAGCGTGGTCGTCTTGCCCGAGCCGGTCGGCCCGGTGACGAGGATGATCCCGTGCGGCTTCGATACCAGCTCTTCCCAGCGCTTGCCGTCGTGGTTGCCGAAGCCCAGGCTCTCGAGCGTCTTCACTGTCGTGTCGGGATCGAAGATGCGCATCACCATCTTCTCGCCGAAGGCGGTGGGCCGCGTCGAGAGGCGCATTTCGACTTCATCGCCGGCCAGGTTGCGGACCTTGATGCGGCCGTCGAGCGGGCGCCTGCGCTCGACCACGTCCATCCGGCCGAGCAGCTTGACGCGCGCGATCATCGCGCTCATCACGCCGGGCGGCAGCTGGTAGACGGTGTGCATCACGCCGTCGATGCGAAAGCGGATCACGCTCCTCTCGCGGCGCGGCTCGAGATGGATGTCCGAAGCGCGCTGGTCGAAGGCGTACTGCCAGAGCCAGTCGACGACCTGGATGACGCCGGAGTCGTTGGCGTCGAGTTGCTTGCTGCTCTTGCCGAGCTCGACCAGCTGCTCGAAGTTGGCGAGCGCCGACGACTCGCCCATCTTGGTCGCGTTGCGCACCGAACGCGAGAGCGCGTAGAACTCGGTCGTGTAGCGGGCGATCTCGATCGGATTGACGATGACCAGCCGCACTCTGCGCTTGGTGTGCGACTCGATCTCGGAGACCCACGCGACGTCGAGCGGCTCGCAGGTCGCGATCGTTACGTCGGTGACGCCGAAGGTGAGTGGCAGCGCATGGCGCCGCTCGGCGTAGTTGATCGACATCACGTCGGCGACGCGGCCGACGTCGACCTTCAGCGGGTCGATGCGAACGTAGGGGAGCTTGCTGCGCTTGGCCAGCCATTCGGTCAGCGTCTCGGTGTCGAGCACCTTGCCGTCGCCCAGGCGGGTGAGGCCGGCGCTGCCGATGCGCACCAGCGGATGCTGCGAGCTGTTGCCGCCGGCAAAGCGGTGCGCGGTGCGATCGACGTCTTCGGGGCTCAGGATCTTGTCTTCGCGCAGCCAGGCGAGTACGGTGCGCCAGGTCAGCTTGCCCGACGGTGCGACCGTCGGCAGGGTCAGGTCGGTCGGCGCAAAGTTGCTCGAGCTGCGCGACGGCGAGATCGATCGCTCGAATGCCGGCTCGCGGGTGGCCTTGTCGGCCGGGGCAGGGTCGGGGCGCTCGCTTCTCGTCGTCGTTTTCATGCGGGCGGCAGTTGGGGCCTGTTGACGCTATGGGAAGCCACGCTTCCACAGCGTCAACAGGCCCTAGGTAGGGAGGCCGGCGTCTCGGCCGGCAGAAGGCTCATCATGCGCAGCCACTTGCAGGCCGGCAGCTTCCATCGAGTTTCGATGTTTTCGGCACGCCGGGCAAGCGTGTCGCGGTCCGGGACCGTGACATGCTTCATCGCCAGCACGACCGTGTTGCCCTCGGGGGTCGGTTTCAGCGCATGAACCTGGTCGGCACCAAAGGCGGCAGCGATCCTCGCGAAGCTGAGATCGAACGAGGCGTCACGTCCGAACAGGTTCACCGTCATGAGTCCGCCTTCGGCAAGCAGGGCGCGGCAGTCGGCGTAGAAGGCTTCGCTGTCGAGCACCGGGCTGGCCGCGTCCTCGTCGTAGAGATCGACCGAAAGGACGTCGGCGCTGGCGCGGCGCGAAGGGTCGGCGACGTAGGCCGCCGCGTCCATCTCGAGCACCTGCAGGCGCGCCGAATCGCGCGGCAACCGAAACCAGAGCCGGCAGGCGTCGATGACGTAGTGGTTCAGCTCGACCGCAGTGGTTCGCATCTTCAGCCGCTTGTGGCAAAAGCGCGTGATCGCGGCAGCGCCCAGGCCGAGTTGCACGGCGTGGCCGCTCGTCACCGCCACCTCGTCGCGGAACAACATCCAGACCATCATGCGCTGGATGTAATCGAGGTGCAGCTCGTCTGGCGACTCGATCTTCATCGCGCCCTGAATCCAGGGCGAATCGAAGTGCAGGTAGCGGATGCCGCGCGATTCGGAGATGTTCACTTCCGGCGTGGGCACGGCACTGCCGCTCATGGTGTCGCTCCTTGTTGTTCGAGGCGGGCCAGCCGCGGCATCGCGGTGTAGGCGTTGGCGGTGGTCGCGACGGCCAGCGCCTCCGGTGCGATGCCCTTGCCCGTGTCCCGCACGCCGATCGCCACGGGTGCATCTGGCTCCGACGTGGCGCGCTGACGGTCGAGGACGGAACGCTTCGGTTCGGTACGGCGGGGACCGACGCGCTCCCCGCGGGCGACTATGGGATTCCGTTTCAGACCGTGAGCGCGATCTTCCTCGAGCCAGGGACCACGGTCAGCCACGAC
>JANXWR010000523.1 GCA_025351025.1 Burkholderiales bacterium
TGAAGTTCAGCCACTCCTGCACGTGGTAGCGCGCCATCGTGCCGGCGGCCGGTGCCAGGTTCTTCGCCGGTACCTGGTCGGCGACGTACTGGACGATCGCCGGGCCTTCGCTCAGGCGCTCGCCGCTGTCGAGCTCGAGCAGCGGCACGTAGCCCTTGGGATTGATCGTGTAGTAGTCGGTGCCGTCCTGCAGCTTGTGCGTCTTCGTGCTGGCCAAGACCGGTTCGAAGGCCAGGCCGGCTTCGAGCAGGACGATGTGCGGGGAAAGCGAGCACGCGCCGGGGCTGTAGTAGAGCTTCATGGTGTGGAGAGTCGTGAGCGTCGGGGCAGGTATTACACCTCGGCCGCGACAAGCGCGCATTCGAGGGTCTTCAACGCTGCGTGCAGTCGCACTGGGCTTGCAGGGCGCGCCGCCGTCGCTACATTGATCGCATGAACACTTCAGCATCCCTGCCGTTTCGCTCGCGCGGCGTCGAGCGCATCGTCCGTGGCCAGCCGACCTCCGACGGCGACGGCGTCAAGCTCACGCGCGTCCTGACGCAGCCGCTGCAGCAGCGCCTCGACCCCTTTCTCATGCTCGACGCCTTCGGCAGCGACGCCGCGGCCGACTACGTCGGCGGCTTTCCCGACCATCCGCACCGCGGCTTCGAGACGGTGACGATCATGCTCGAGGGCCGCATGCGGCACCGCGACAGCGTCGGCAACGTCGGCCTGCTCGAGCCGGGCAGCGTGCAGTGGATGACCGCCGGGCGCGGCATCATCCATTCGGAAATGCCGGAGCAGGACGCGGGCCGCATGGCCGGCTTCCAGCTTTGGGTCAACCTCGCGGCCGGCGACAAGATGCAGCCGCCGGCGTATCGCGACATCGCGCCGGCCGGCGTGCCGGTGCGGACGACCGAGGACGGCGTTCGCGTCCGCGTCATTGCCGGCGCGAGCCGCGACGTCGCCGGCGCGGTGACGCGGCCGACCACCGAGCCGATCGTTCTCGACATCGAGATCCCGGCCGGCAAGAGCTTCGAGGCCGACCTGCCTGCCGGGCATAACGCCTTCGCGTATGTGTTCGCCGGCGCCGTCGACATCGGCGATGCGAAGCCTGCGCGGGTCGAGGCCGAGCGCATGGCCGTGCTCGGCAACGAGACCGATGCGAGCGGCGTGCGCTTCGCGGCGCCCGCCGAGCTCGGCGCGTCGGCGCGCGTGCTGCTGGTGGCCGGCCGGCCGTTGCGCGAGCCGATCGCGCAATACGGACCGTTCGTGATGAACACGACGACCGAGCTGCAGCGCGCGTTCAGCGACTTCCAGCGCGGCGTTCTCACCGACTGACGCGGGTCTTCGCGGCGATGGTATGGTCGCCGCCACTTTGCACCCGGAAGCGATCCGCCATGCCCCGCACCGTTCTCGAAGAAGCCCGCCTGCACCCTGCCATTCGCGAGCGCGTCGCGACACTGAATGCCGACGTGGTCTACAACGTGCAGGCGGCGACAAGCTCCAATCCGGTGCTCGTCGTCGGCATGGCCGGCAACCCGTACGTGCGCCGGGCGCGCAAGGCGTTGGTGGAGGCCGGGATCGCGCATCACTACCTCGAGTTCGGCAGCTACTTCAAGGGCTGGCGAAAGCGCAATGCGCTCAAGATGTGGACCGGCTGGCCGACCTTTCCGATGGTCTTCGTGAAGGGCACGCTGGTCGGCGGCGGGCAGGAGATCGAAGCGCTGGTCGCCAATGGGGAGCTTAAGCGGACGCTCGGCGAATAGGGCGCGGGCAATGAGCTTGCGCGTCGTGCGGATCGTTGCCGCGGCCTTGTCGGCTGCGGCGTGCCTGGTAGCGTCGCCGGGGCGCGCGGCCGATGCGGCGGCGGCACTCACCGACTGCCATGTCGCCGGCATCCGCAACGGCGTGCTCTGCGGCAGCGTGCGCCGGCCGCTCGATCCCGAGCATGCAGAGCGCGGCACGCTCGAGATCAAGTACGTCGTCGTGCCGGCGATGGCACGTCGCAAGCTCGCTGACCCTGTGTTCTTCCTCGCCGGCGGTCCGGGCCAGAGCGCGGTCGCCCTGGCTGGACAGGTGATGTCGCTGTTCTCGCGCCTCAACAACCGGCGCGACATCGTCTTCGTCGACCAGCGCGGCACCGGCGGCTCGGCGCCGCTGAACTGCCAGGACCCGGAGGACGAATCGCTTGCCGATCAAGCCCAACCCGAGCGACAGCTCCGGCTCATCGCGCAGTGCAAGGCGGCGCTGCTCAAACAGCCTTATTTCAAGGCCGAGGGCGACCTGGGTTTCTTCACGACGACGATTGCGGTTCAGGATCTCGACGCGGTGCGGCGCCAGCTCGGCGTGGAGCGCATCGACCTGGTCGGCGGCTCCTACGGCACGCGGGTCGCGCTCGAACTGCTGCGCCAGTTTCCGCAGAGCGTGCGGCGCACCGTCATCGACGGCGTGGCGCCTGCCGATATGGCATTGCCGGCGAGTTTTTCGACTGACAACCAAGCCGCGTTCGACCGGCTTGCCGAGTCCTGCGCCGCCGAGCTGGCGTGCGCGAAAGCGCATCCCGACCTGCACGTGCACTTCGCCGCTTTGCTGCAGAGCCTGCCGCGCCAGATCAAGGCGCAACACGCGCTGACCGGTCGCGACGAGGAATTCACGCTGACGCGCGAGCTGGTACTGGGCGCCGTGCGCGGCGCGCTCTATTCGCCGCCGCTCGCCGCTGCCTTGCCGGAGGCGATCGATGCCGCCAGTCGCGGCGACTACGCCGGCCTGATCGGCCTCGGCGCGACCCAGCTCGCACGAAAGTCGACGCGGCTGGCGACCGGCATGCATCTATCGGTGGTCTGCGCCGAAGACATGCCGCGACTGGCCGCCAGCGCGGACAAGCCCGGCGCCGACTTCGGCACCGCCTTCGCCGGCATGTACGAAAAGCTCTGCGCCGTCTGGCCGCGCGGCGCCGTGCCGGCGGCGTTCTACACGCTGCCCAGGAGCGACTCGCCGGTGCTCCTGCTGAGCGGTGGCATCGACCCTGCGACACCGCCGCGGCATGGCGCCCGCGTCGCCCAGGCGCTGGGGCCGATGGCCAGGCACGTCGTCGTCGCCAACGCCGGGCACGGCGTGATGGCGATCGGCTGCATGCGCGACGTCGTGTTCCGCTTCATCGACGCCGCCGGCGACGCCGACGCGCTGGCCGTCGACGCCGGCTGCGCGGCGCGCGTGCCGCGTCCGCCGGCCTTCGTCTCGCTGCGCTCCGCGAATGCTGCGGCTTCGGGGCCGGCGCGATGATCGAGGTCAGCGGCGTCGCCCGATCCTTCTTCGTCGCCGGCTCGGGGCGGCGTGGCTTCGCGGGGCTGCCCGGGCTCGGTCGAAAGCGCGAGGCGTCGCGCGTCGTGCATGCGGTGCGCGACGTGAGCTTCAGCGCGCCCGCGGGCCAGATCATCGGCCTGCTCGGGCCCAACGGCGCGGGCAAGACGACGACCCTGCGCATGCTCGCTGGTCTGATCACGCCGGAGGCGGGGCGGCTCTCGGTCGACGGCATCGACGTCGTCGCGCGGCCGCGCGAGGTGCTGGCGCGCATGGGCGTGCTCTCGGATTCGCGCGGCCTCTATCCGCGGCTGACGGCGCGCGAGAACATCGTCTACTACGGCGCCTTGCACGGCATGGAGCGCGAGGCCGCCGACGCACGCGCCCAGGACCTGGCGCGCATGTTCGACATGACGGCCCTGCTCGACCGCCGCACCGACGGCTTCAGCCAGGGCGAGCGCATGAAGACGGCCCTGGCGCGGGCGCTCGTGCACGACCCGGCCAACATCGTCCTCGACGAGCCGACCAACGGCCTCGACGTCCTCGCCACGCGTGCCCTGCGCGATAGCCTGCGCTGGCTGCGCACGCCCGCCGGCGGCGCGAAGTGCATCGTCTTTTCGACGCACATCATGCAGGAGGTCGAACGCCTCTGTGACAGCGTCGTCGTCGTCGCCGAGGGCCGCACGGTGGCCAGCGGCACGGTTCCCGAGCTGCTGGCGCGCACCGGCCAGACCGACTTCGAGGAGGCCTTCGTCGCGCTTGCCTTCGCGCCCGTCAAGGTAGCCGCATGAGGCGCGACCTCGCCTCGGTGATGACGGTGCTTCGCAAGGAGCTGACCGATGCGCTGCGCGACCGCCGCACTTTGCTGACGGTGCTCGTGTCGTCGGTGCTGTTGGGTCCGCTCGTGCTTGTCGCGATCTCGGCCCTGGTCGCCTCGCTCCAATCGCGCGCCGAGCAGCGCGAGGTCTACGTCGCCGGGCTCGCCGGCGCGCCGACCTTGCGCAACTTTCTCGAGCGGCAGACCTACACCGTGAAGGAGCCGCCTGCCGACTACGAGGCGCAGCTGCGCAAGTCGAGCTTCAGCGATCCGGTCGTCGTCGTGCCGCCCGACTTCGAGGCCGCGCTCGCGCGCGGCGATGCACCGATCGTCGAGATCGTTTCCGACAGTGCCAACCAGCGCTCCGAAGCGTCGGCCGCACGCATCGGCCGGCTGCTCGGCGGCTTTGGCCGCGAGCGCGCTGTGCTCAACCTCGCCCTGCGTGGCGTCGCCGTGCAGCTGCTCGAGCCGATCCAGGTGGAGGACCGCGATCTGGCGAGCACGCAGACGCGGGCGACGCGAATCACCGGCATGCTGCCCTACTTCGTGATGATGGCCGTGCTCTACGGCGCGCTGACGGCGGCGCTCGACACGACGGCGGGCGAGCGCGAGCGCGGTTCACTGGAGCCGCTGCTGATGAACCCGACCGGACGCTGGGCGCTGGTCGTCGGCAAGTGGGGCGCGGTCGCCTGCGTGAGCATGCTCATCGCCGTGCTCAGCACGTTCAGCTTCCTGCCCGGCCAATGGGTGTTGCGAAGCGACACGTTGGCGGCGATGTTCCAGTACGGCTTGCGCGAGGCGCTGCTCTTTCTCGTCGTTCTGTTGCCGTTCGCGGCCGCCCTCTCGGCCTTGC
Organism: Burkholderiales bacterium; assembly: GCA_025351025.1. GTDB lineage: Bacteria > Pseudomonadota > Gammaproteobacteria > Burkholderiales > Burkholderiaceae_C > Schlegelella_A. Next base: position 4,953 of record JANXWR010000523.1, read on the forward strand.
TCATGGCGGTGGCGATACGATGCAAGACCTTCAAGGAAGCGCAGGCCAGCGCGACCGTCGTGGTCCTTCTGACATCGCTGCTTCCGCTCGTCAATGTCTTCAACCTCGGCGGCGAGGCGCCCTGGCACCTCTGGGTGCCGGCGCTGGCGCAGAACACCTTGATGACGCGCGTCTTGAAAGGCGAGGATTTCGGACTGGCGCAGGTCGTTATTCCTCTCGTCGTCTGCATCGTTCTCGCCGGCGCCGGCATTTGGTTCGTCGCCCGGACGCTGCGCCAGGCGGCTCTGAAATGACCGGCACACCGATCGCCGCGCGAGCCGCGCTGCCGACCGACATCGAATGGCGCTGGCGTCGCTTCGACGAGCTGCATGTGCGCGAGCTGCAGCACATCTATGCCGCGCGCCAGCTCGCCTTTGCCATCGAGCAGCAGTGCATCTATCTCGATGTCGACGGCTGCGACGAGCGGTCGTTCCATCTCGCAGCGTGGTCCCAGTTGCAACGCGAGCCGCTGGCTTATGCGCGCGTGATCGACCCGGGCGTCAAGTACGCGGAGGCGTCGATCGGCCGCGTCGTCACGGTGGGCCAGGGCCGCGGCTACGGTCTCGGGCGCGAGGTGATGGTCCGCGCGATCGCCCGTGCGGCCGAGGTCTGGCCCGGCATGGCCATCCGCATTTCGGCGCAGACCCGGCTCGAGCGCTTCTACGCCAGCCTCGATTTCGTCGCCACGGGCCCGCCCTATCTGGAAGACGGAATCGATCACACCGACATGTTGCTCAGCCCCAAGCGGGTTTGAAGGCGGGGAAAAAAATACAATCGGCCCTTCCCGAACGGGCCGCCATGCAGTTTCCCAAACAATTCGAAGTCGTCGTGATCGGCGGCGGGCACGCCGGCACCGAGGCGGCGCTCGCGTCGGCGCGGATGGGCGCGATGACGCTGCTGCTGACGCACTCGCTCGAGACCCTGGGCCAGATGAGCTGCAATCCGTCGATCGGCGGCATCGGCAAAGGACATCTGGTCAAGGAAATCGATGCGCTCGGCGGAGCGATGGCCGGGGCCGCCGACGAAGCCGGCATCCATTTCCGCATCCTCAACGGTTCGAAAGGTCCTGCGGTCCGCGCGACGCGGGCGCAGGCCGATCGGGTTCTCTATCGGGGGGCGATCCGCCGGCGCATCGAGAATCAGCCGAACCTCTGGCTGTTCCAGGCCGCGTGCGACGATCTGCTCGTGTCAGGTGAACGTGTCACGGGCGTTGTGACGCAAGTGGGTATTCGCTTTTCGTGCGCTGCCGTCGTCTTGACGGCCGGAACCTTCCTCGACGGACGGATCCACGTCGGCCTGCAGAGCCACGCCGGCGGCCGTGCCGGCGACCCTCCTTCGGTGACGCTCTCGGCACGGCTGAAAGAGCTGAAGCTGCCGCAGGGTCGGTTGAAGACCGGCACGCCACCGCGCCTGGACGGCCGGACGATCGACTACAGCAAGCTTCTGGAGCAACCGGGCGACGGCGTCGGCCAGGACGTCGAAGCCGTCCACGATGTTCCCGTCTTCAGCTTTCTCGGCGACCCGGCGCAACACCCGCGCCAGGTCTCCTGCTGGATTACGCAGACCAACGCGCGGACACACGACATCATCCGCGCCGGTTTCGCCGAAAGCCCGATGTTCACCGGCAAGATCGACGGCGTCGGTCCGCGTTACTGCCCGAGCATCGAAGACAAGGTCAATCGCTTCGCCGGCAAGGATTCGCACCAGATCTTTCTTGAGCCAGAGGGCTTGTCGACGCACGAGGTCTATCCGAACGGGATTTCCACCTCCCTGCCGTTCCAGGTCCAGCTCGACGCCGTGCACTCCATCGTCGGCCTGGAGAACGCGTACATCATGCGGCCGGGCTATGCGATCGAGTACGACTACTTCGATCCGCGCGCCTTGAAGCCCAGCTTCGAGACGCGTTCGATCGGCGGACTCTTCTTCGCCGGCCAGATCAACGGCACCACCGGCTACGAGGAGGCAGCGGCGCAAGGACTGCACGCCGGCATCAACGCTGCGCTGGCGGTGCGCGGCGCGCCGGCCTGGGTGGCGTCGCGCGATCAGGCCTACCTGGGCGTGCTCGTCGACGACCTCGTCAGCAAGGGCGTGACCGAGCCCTATCGCATGTTCACCAGTCGTGCCGAGTACCGACTGCACTTGCGCGAGGACAACGCGGACGTGCGACTGACCGGGATCGGGCACCGACTTGGCGTCGTGTCCGATCACCGCTGGGCGGCGTTCCAGCGCAAGCGGGAGCGTGTTTCACGTGAAACCGAGCGCCTGGCAAGCGTGCGCATCGGCCCTTCACCCGCCGGAGACGATCGCCCCGAGCTGACCCGCGACTACTCCTTGCTCGATCTCTTGCGGCGTCCCGGCGTCCGCTTCGACGACGTATCCGCGTGGCGCGGCGAAGACGGTGATGCCGTTTCACGTGAAACGCTGCGCGCCGAACTGGGACGGGCGCTGGCCGATCAGGTCATCGCCAGCATCGAGATATCGGCGCGCTATGCCGGCTACATGGACAAGCAATTGCAGCAGATCGAGCGTAGCGAAAGCGCCGGCGACGTCGAGCTGCCGGAGTCGCTCGACTACGCGGCCGTTCGGGCTCTTTCATTCGAGGCGCGCCAGGTTCTGTCGCGACATCGACCCGCGACCATCGGTCGGGCTGCCCGCCTCCCGGGCGTGACCCCGGCGGCTATTTCGCTGTTGCTCGTCCACCTGAAGCGGATGCGCCGCGACGACGCCGCTGCCAACGACGGCGGCACGCTCCGCGCCAGCGCTTGACTGCCACCAGCGCGATCCGCGACGACCGGCCCGCGCTCGGCGCCGCGCTCGCGGCGGCCGCGGAGCAACTGCGGATTCCGCTGTCGGAGCAGCAGTCGTCCCGCCTGCTCGACTTCGTCGACCTGCTGGCGCGCTGGAATCGAACCTACAACCTCACCGCCGTCCGTGACCCCTCGGCGATGCTGACGCAGCATGTCGTCGATTGCCTGGCGGTCGTGCCACCCCTGCGCCGCGAGCATCGAAGTGGCCGCGTCCTCGACGTCGGCAGCGGCGGCGGCTTGCCGGGCGTCGTCTGGGCCGTCATGGAGCCCGGCATGGATGTCACCTGCGTCGACAGCGTCGGCAAGAAGGCGGCGTTCCTCCAGCAAGCCGCGGCGGCCTTGGGTCTTCGCAACCTGCGCGCCGAGCACGCCCGGGTCGAGACGCTCGCTGTCGGTCGCTTCGATCTCATCGCTTCGCGCGCATTCGCGGCGCTTGCGGACTTCGCCGCCTTGACGTCGCCTTTGCTGTCCAACGCAGGCGTCTGGCTGGCGATGAAGGGAAAGCTGCCCACGGCTGAAATGGCCGCTCTCGGTCCAGCTGCGGACGTGTTTCACGTGGAACAACTCCAGGTTCCTGGCTTGGCTGCGGAGCGTTGCCTGGTGTGGATGCGGAAAAGAGAAGCAGCTACCACCATTGATCACAACGAGAGTGTGCGCACGCAATCCGAGTCCACTAGGAGCATAGGTCGATGAGCCGGATCTTCTGCGTGGCCAACCAGAAGGGCGGTGTCGGCAAGACGACGACGACGGTCAATCTTGCAGCTGGGCTGGCGCAGATCGGGCGGCGCGTTCTCGTCGTCGACCTCGATCCGCAAGGCAACGCGACCATGGGGTCGGGCGTCGACAAGCGCTCGCTCGATCCGAGCGTGTACGACGTCCTTCTGGAAAGCGCATCGATCGCCGAAGCGCGACGGCCGAGCCCGAAGGGCGGGTACGACATCGTCGGTGCGAACCGGGAACTGGCCGGTGCCGAAGTGGAGCTGGTCGGCGTCGATCGCCGCGACAAGCGCCTGCGAGGCGCGTTGGTCAGCGTCGACTACGACTACGACGTCGTCCTCATCGACTGCCCGCCGAGCCTCAGCCTGCTTACGCTGAACGGACTGGCCTGCGCCCACGGCGTCGTCGTGCCGATGCAGTGCGAGTACTTCGCGCTTGAGGGACTGAGCGACCTGGTCAATACCATCAAGCAGGTGCACGCCAATATCAACCCGGAGCTCGAGGTGATCGGCATCCTGCGCGTCATGTTCGACGCGCGCATCACCTTGCAGACGCAAGTCAGCGAGCAGTTGAAAGCGCATTTCGGCGACCGCGTCTTCGACACCGTGATCCCACGCAACGTGCGTCTCGCCGAGGCACCGAGCTACGGCATGCCGGGGCTGGTGTTCGACCCGGCTTCCAAGGGCGCGCAGGCCTTTCTCGAGTTCGCCCGCGAGATGGCGGCACGCATCGACGGCCGCCACTGCGCCGCATGACACCGGACTTTGACACCACGCTGCTCTCGCGCATCGAGGACGCCGGGATCAACGCCAGCGCGCCGCGCGAGCAGCTCTGGATCGACGGCTGGCTGGTCCGCTTTTCACCGGGAAAGGCCAAGCGGGCGCGCTGCATCCAGGCGGTCGCTGCCGGGCGGATGTCGGTCGAAGCCAAGCTCGAGCGCTGTCTGGCGCTATATGCGAGGGTCGGCCTTCGGCCCTACGTCCGGCTCACGCCGCTCTCGCAACCCGAGGGCCTGGATGCGACGCTGGCGGCGCTTGGCATGGAGCGCATCGACGACACGCGCGTCATGGTCGCGACGCTCGAGGCAGGCGCCGCCGCGATCGCCGATGCACGCGATGTGGCGGGGATGCGCCTCGAGCAGTGCGACAGCGATTCGTTCGCCGAATGGGTCGGCGCGCAGCGCGGCTCGTCAGCAGCGGAACGAAAGGCCCACGCCGAACGCCTGCGCGCCTCGCCGGTCGACTACCGCGCGTCGCTGTTGATCGATTCGTCCGGCCGGCCGGTCGCCGGCGGCCAGGTCGCGATTGAAGCCGACCTGGTCGGGCTCTACGACGTCTTCACGGCCGAATCGGCACGCGGCCGAGGCTTGGCGCGAACGCTCTGCGCGCAGATGCTGAAAAGCGCCCCCTCGGAAGGTGTGCGAACGGCCTATCTGCAGGTCGAAGTGGGCAACACGGCGGCGCGACGCGTCTATGAAGGGCTTGGCTTCGCCGACGCCTACGCCTACCACTATCGATCGCCGCCCGTCGAGTGAACTCGCGAGCCGACAGCCTGGGTCAGAGGCCAGTGCCCTCGTCGATGCCCAGATGCACGTTCATGCATTGCACGGCGGCACCGCTCGCACCCTTGCCGAGGTTGTCGAGACGGGCCATGAGCACGACCTGCGTGTCGTTGCCATAGACGAACAGCTCGACGCGGTTGCTGTCGTTGCAGGCCTGCACGTCGAAGTAGCCATCGTCCAGAGTCGCTTGGTCGCGCAGCGGCATGACCCGAACGAAAGCCTCGCCCTGGTAGCGCTCGGCCAGCGCCGCGTGCAGGTGCTCCGCGGTCGTGCCGCGCCGCGCTTCCGCAAGGTGCAAGGGCACCGTCACGGACAGGCCCTTCAGGAAGTTGGCGACGACCGGCATGAACACCGGGCGCGTCTCGAGCCGGCTGTGCGCCGTCATCTCCGGCAGGTGCTTGTGCATCAGGCCGAGCGCGTAAGGCCGCGGCGAGAGCAGCCGCGCATCGCCGCCTGCCTCGTACTGCGCGATCATCTTCTTGCCGCCGCCCGAGTAGCCCGTGATCGAGCTTGCCGACAGCGCCGACGATTGCGGGATAAGGCCGGCATCGACGAGCGGGCGCACGAGCAGGATGAATCCGGTGGCGTGGCAACCGGGGTTGGCGATGCGCTTGCTGGCGCGCAGCTTGGCGCGCTGGTCGGGCGCGAGCTCGGGCAGGCCGTAGACCCAATCGCTCGCGGTGCGGTGCGCGGTGCTCGCGTCGATCAGGCAGGTCTTCGGATTGCTGACCAGTGCCGCTGCCTCGCGCGCCGCGGCGTCGGGCAGGCAGAGAAAGGCGACGCCGGCGGCGTTGAGCAGGCGGGCACGCTCGGCGGCATCCTTGCGCAGCTCGGGCGCGGCGCGCAACACCTCGACGTCGCTGCGCTTGGCGAGGTATTCATGAATGCGAAGGCCGGTCGTGCCTTCCTGTCCGTCGACGAAAACGCGGGTGCTCATGGCGATGAAGTCTTTCGCAAGCAACGAAGCATACCGCCGCAGGCCGAGCCTTGCGCGGCTGGTCGGCGCGACGGTCGGCTGCTCTTGATCAAGGACAATCGCACGATGGCGACGAAGAAACCCAAAGGCCTCGGCCTCGGCCTCGAAGCCCTGCTCGGGCCGACCGCGCCCAGCGCACCCGCCGGCGGTGCGACGGGTAGCGACGGCGAGCCGCACACTCTCCTTCTCGACCAGCTGCAAACCGGCCGCTACCAACCGCGCACGCGCATCGACGAGGCGGGCCTGCAGGAGCTCGCCGAAAGCATCCGTGCGCAAGGCGTGATGCAGCCGGTGCTGGTGCGGCCGCTTCGCGCCAACGGTACTGGCACTGCGCGCTTCGAGATCATCGCCGGCGAGCGCCGCGTTCGCGCCGCCAGGCTGGCCGGGCTCGACCGTGTTCCGGTGCTGGTACGTGACGTGGCCGATGAGGCTGCGGCGGCGATGGCGCTGATCGAGAACATGCAGCGCGAGGACCTCAACCCGTTGGAGGAGGCGCGCGGCCTGCAACGGCTGACCGAGGAGTTCGGCCTTACCCATGAAGCGGCGGCGCGTGCCGTTGGGCGCTCGCGCAGCGCCACGACCAACCTGATGCGCCTGCTGCAGCTGAGCGAGCCGGTGCAGCAGCTGCTGATGTCCGGCGAGATCGAGATGGGGCATGCGCGCGCCCTGCTGCCCCTTGGTGGCGCAGAGCAGATCCAGGTCGCCCACGAGATCGTCGCCAAGGGACTGAGCGTTCGCGCCGCCGAACAGCTGGCAACACGCCGCATGGCCGGCAGCGGTCGGCAGGCACCGCTGTTGCGCACGAAACGTCAGAAGTCGAATGACATTCTTCGTCTCGAGCGCGAACTCTCCGACACTTTTGCCGCCACGGTCGAGATTCGCATGCGGCGCGCCGGCTCCGCCAAGGGCGATCGGGGCGAAATCGCGATCACCTTCGCGTCGCTCGACGAGCTCGACGGCCTGCTCGGCAAGCTAGGCCATGAAGGGGCATGATCACGGACGTCGGCCCTGGGATTGCGTTGCGTAACTTCGCACGCCGCGCGGCCTCGTCCGACACGAGTCGGTCAACCTGGAGCAATTTCGGCACGTTGCTTGCTACCAGGACATCGAGATGTGTGTGAGCAACGCCGCAAAGGCCTCGCATTTCGGGGCTTTGTCTGTGGCACGATGAACGAAGCTTGATCTGACACCAGCTGGTGCAAGGAAAGCTCTGATGGCGCCCCGCCGGGCTCCATCAGAACTTCCCCGGAAGCGCGAAGCCCACAAGCCTTCGCTGCTTCTTCGTCGCACAGGAGATCAGCATGGATGTCATCAGCAACTTTGCCGCGCGCTTCGAGCGCAGTCGCGAAGAAGAGCTGTCGATCGAGGACTACCTCACCGAATGCAAGCGCAACCCGCTTGCCTACGCCACTGCGGCGGAGCGCATGCTCAAGGCGATCGGCGAGCCGACGATGGTCGACACCCGCAACGACGTGCGCCTCTCGCGCCTGTTCGCCAACAAGGTCATCAAGATCTATCCCGCCTTCGCCGAGTTCTACGGCATGGAGGATGCGATCGAGCAGGTCGTGAGCTACTTCCGCCACGCCGCGCAAGGGCTGGAAGAGAAGAAGCAGATCCTCTACCTGCTCGGCCCGGTCGGCGGTGGCAAGAGCTCGATCGCCGAGCGCTTGAAACTGCTGATGGAGCACGTGCCCTTCTACGCGATCAAGGGATCGCCCGTGAACGAATCGCCGCTCGGCCTGTTCGACCCGACCGAAGACGGGCCGCTGCTCGAAAAGGAATACGGCATCTCGGCGCGCTACCTGACGCGCATCCTCAGTCCCTGGGCCGTCAAGCGCCTCGACGAATACGGCGGCGACATCCGCAAGTTCAAGATCGTCAAGCGCCATCCCAGCGTCCTCAAGCAGGTCGGCGTCTCCAAGACGGAGCCGGGCGACGAGAACAACCAGGACATCTCGGCCCTGGTCGGCAAGGTCGACATCCGCAAGCTCGAGACCTTTGCTCAGGACGACCCCGACGCGTACAGCTTCTCGGGCGGCCTGTGCCTGGCCAACCAAGGCCTGCTCGAGTTCGTCGAGATGTTCAAGGCGCCGATCAAGGTGCTGCACCCCCTGCTGACGGCCACGCAGGAAAGCAACTACAAGGGCACCGAAGGCTTCGGTGCAATCCCCTTCGACGGCATCGTGCTCGCGCACAGCAACGAGAGCGAGTGGAAGACCTTCCGCAACAACAAGAACAACGAGGCCTTCCTCGACCGCATCTACATCGTCAAGGTGCCGTATTGCCTGCGCACCTCCGAGGAAGTGAAGATCTACGAGAAGCTGCTGCGCAACTCGTCGCTGTCGGAAGCCAAGTGCGCCCCCGGAACGCTCAAGATGATGAGCCAGTTCGCCATGCTGACGCGGCTGAAAGAGCCCGAGAACTCGTCGCTCTACTCGAAGATGCTCATCTACGACGGCGACAACCTGAAGGACACCGACCCGCGCGCCAAGAGCTACCAGGAGTACCGCGACTACGCCGGCGTCGACGAAGGCATGAGCGGCGTCTCGACCCGCTTCGCGTTCAAGATCCTGTCCAAGGTCTTCAACTTCGATCCCGCCGAAGTGGCGGCCAACCCGGTGCACCTGATGTACGTGCTCGAGCAGCAGATCGAGCGCGAGCAGTTCCCGGCCGAGACCGAGCAGAAGTACCTGGGCTTCATCAAGGAACACCTTTCGGCGCGCTACGCCGAGTTCATCGGCAAGGAAATCCAGACCGCCTACCTCGAGAGCTACAGCGAGTACGGGCAGAACATCTTCGACCGCTACGTCACCTACGCCGACTACTGGATCCAGGATCAGGAGTACCGCGACACCGACACCGGCGAGGTGTTCGATCGGGGCCAGCTCAACGGCGAGCTCGAGAAGATCGAAAAGCCCGCCGGCATCTCGAACCCCAAGGACTTCCGCAACGAGATCGTCAACTTCGTGCTGCGGGCGCGCGCCAACAACAACGGCAAGAACCCGCTCTGGACCAGCTACGAGAAGCTGCGCACGGTGATCGAGAAGAAGATGTTCTCGAATACCGAGGAGCTGTTGCCGGTGATCAGCTTCAACGCCAAGGCCAGCGCCGACGAGGCGAAGAAGCACGAGAACTTCGTCAACCGCATGGTCGAGAAGGGCTACACGTCGAAACAGGTGCGTCTGCTTTGCGAGTGGTACCTCCGGGTGAGGAAGAGCTCCTAGGACGATTCATGCTCCAGCAGATCATCGACCGCCGCCTCGCGGGCAAGAACAAGTCGATCGGCAATCGCGAGCGTTTCCTGCGCCGCTACCAAGGGCAGGTGCGCGACGCCGTGCGCCGCGCGGTCGACAAGCGCGGCATCCGCGAGATCGAGCAGGGCGAGGACATCCACCTGCCCAAGCGCGACATCAACGAGCCCGCGTTCGGCCATGGCACCGGTGGCGCGCGCGAGATCGTCCATCCGGGCAACCGCGAGTACGTGCGCGGCGACCACATCGAGCGGCCACAGGGCGGCTCGGGCCGCGGCAGCGGGCAAGGCCAGGCAGGCGACGCCGGCGAGGGGGAGGACGACTTCGTCTTTCACCTCACCAAGGAAGAGTTCATGCAGATCTTCTTCGACGACCTCGCGCTGCCGCGCATGATCCGCAGCCAGCTCGTCGAGACGCCGGAGATGAAGAGCCAGCGTGCCGGCTACTCGAACTCGGGCACGCCCAGCAATCTGTCGGTGATCCGCTCGATGCGTGGCGCGATCGGCCGCCGTGTCGCCATCGGTTCAGGCTCGCGCGCCGAGCTCGCGGAGCTGCTGGCCAGGCTCGCCGAGCTGCCGGAAGTCGGCGCCGACGCCGCCGAGACGCTCGCCCGCGAGACCCTGCTACTGCGGATCACGGCGCTGCGCACGCGCCTGGACCGCATTCCCTACCTCGACCCGATCGACCTGCGCTTTCGCAACCGGGTGCGCCTGCCGGTGCCGACCGCCAAGGCGGTCATGTTCTGCCTGATGGACGTTTCCGGCTCGATGGACGAGGCGCGGAAGGACCTGTCGAAGCGCTTCTTCATCCTGCTCTATCTCTTCCTTACGCGGCACTACGAGAAGATCGATCTCGTCTTCATCCGCCACCACACGCAGGCGCAGGAAGTCGACGAGGAGAACTTCTTCCGCGCCCGCGAGACCGGCGGCACGGTCGTCTCGTCCGCGCTCGTGTTGATGGACGAGATCATCAAAGAGCGCTACTCGGCCTCCGACTGGAACATCTACGGCGCCCAGGCGAGCGACGGCGACAACTGGCACCACGATTCCGGCCGCTGCCGCGAGCTGCTCACCGACAGCATCCTGCCCCGCTGCCGCTACTTCGCCTACGTGCAGGTGGCCGAGGAGGAGCAGAACCTGTGGGAAGAATACGCGCGGCTGCAGACCACGGAGCGCGCGTTTGCGATGCGCAAGGTGACCGAAGCCGGCCAGATCTATCCGGTGTTTCGCGATCTGTTCAAGAGCGAAGGAGCGGCGGCATGAAGTCGGTGACCGCCGATTCGCGTCCCGCACCGCCGGTGCGGCGCCTGCGCCCCGAGCGGCTGATCCCGCTCGAGCCGCTGCCGCCCGGCCCGCGGCCGCACAAGCCCCTGCCCGACCCGAGCGACTGGACCTTCGAGCTCATCGAGCAGTACCACGAGAAGATCCGCGCCGTCGCCGCCCGCTACGCGCTCGACACCTATGCGAACCAGCTCGAGGT
>JANXWR010000601.1 GCA_025351025.1 Burkholderiales bacterium
GCCCGCGCTTACGCCCTGCATCGGACGAGCGGTGATTGCCGACGCTCCGAACACTGATGAAGCGTGGCGCAAACCCGGTTCAGATTCCGTAGGGGAAAGCAAATGCGTCACTGCTCGACGATCACTGTAGCCCGGTGAGCCCGTCGAACGTTGACACATTTGCCGTCACTGCGAGGAAAGTAAATTTGTCAACTCGCATTTGCGGCAAGTAAATTCGTCAATTCGCAGCTTCGGGCGCCGACGACGTTTCGTAAGGTGCTGATCCATGAACGGATCGGCACGTCGCTTCAGTTCACCGATAGATGTTCCTCGGCCGAGAGGCTCGCGGCTTCTCGAGGCCTTCAGCCCTAAGTTGGGCAGACGCGTACGTCTGTTCGATCACGCGGCCTTTGAGCAATGGGTTCAGCTCGAGGCCGATCCCTCCGTTTTGTGCCTGTGCGAGCGTCCTGAGCGGCTGGGCGTTTTAGGCGACGGCAAGGTGATTGATTTCTGGGTCGAGCGAGATGACGGAGCAGAGATGCTGCTGCTCGATCGCGGCGACTTGGAACGACGGGAGCTCGAGCCGATTGACGGCGTCGCGCTGCGAGTGGTCGCGCCTGCAGAGCTCGCTGCGGCGGGCACCTGGATCGCCAACTGGAAGCGCATGCTGCCAGTCATCAACGCCACGCGCGGGCTGTTCCCCAGGGGCCTGACCGAGGCGGTGATCAACTTCGTGGATAAGCCCGCCGCGCTCTCACAAGTCGAGCATGCATTGTCTGCCGGCGATCCCTCGTTGATTCGCGGCGCGATCTTCGAAGTGCTGAGAGCGGGTCGTCTGCGCGCACCGGCGTTGCATACGCAATCCCTGTCCCTTTCCACCCTGCTGGAGCCGTCGTGATCCGTCGTCGTGCCGGCACCGATCTAGATCCGACTGTATGGCCGGCATTCGACGCCGGAGCGCTTCCAGCCAGGTCGCGTTCCGCGTTCCTCGCGCGCCGAGAGGCTGTCGAGCTGTACGTTGCCAACGTCTCGGTGACGCAGATCGAGAAGCGCACCGGTGTCAATCGACGCCAGTTGTACCGCACGCTCGACCACTGCGCCGCACCTCACGAGGACGGGCACGTGTTCGGCTGGCGAGGTCTTGTGCCCTACGTCCGTGTAGAGGACTACGCGCGCATCGCCAGAGTTCTCCTAAGCCGTGATGGCGCGGGCAGCGGCGCTGCGGGTGCCTTCGGCCTTCTGCTGCAGGCCCATCCGAGTCTGGCGGCGTGGATTCTTGCGCGCGTTCGCGACAAACGTATCGCGCTGGATCAGATCAGCACAGATCTCGGACTGCGGACTCGACTGCGGGGCCTCAAGCACGTGCATACGGATTTCCTGCTTCAGTGCCGAAAGCTCGGGCTCACCGCGGCGGACTATCCATTCAATACGGAGCGGATGGGGATTCGGTCCCTTGCAAACGCGCTCCGTACAGAGTGCCTGCACAGCTTTGGCCGCGGCGCTCGGCTTGCCGGAGCGAGTCATCTCAAGGGAATGCCACGCGACGGCAGAGCCGCGCCCACGGCCGCGCAGGCATTGGACGTCGTCGAATTCGACGGACACCGCCTTGACGTTCGACTCAAGATCGTCGTGCGCGATCCTCTCGGGTTCGAGCAGGAGTTCGAGATCGAGCGGATCTGGCTGCTGGTCATCATCGACGTTTACACGCGCGCAGTGCTCGGCTACCACCTGAGCCTGAACCGGGAGTACTCCCGTTACGACGTCATTCGCACCATAGAGGCGGCGCTCGAACCGCATCGCCCGCGCAACTTCACGCTTCCCGGTGTCGGCTACGGCGCCCTTGGCGGCTTCCCCTCGGGCAAGCTTCCCGAGCTCGGCTACGCCACTTGGCGCTGGTTCAAACTCGATAACGCCAAGGCGAACCTGGCCGACGACGTGCGCCACGCGCTGGCCGACTTCGTCGGCTGCTTTATTGACGCCGGTCCGCGGCACACGCCGGACGACCGGCCCTACATCGAGCGGTTCTTCGGCTCGATCGCTGCCAACATGTCCTCGCGTTTGCCGGGCTATACCGGAGCAAATGCCCGCGATGTGCGCCGAGCGCTCGCCGATGCGAAGGGAAGTTTGCGGCTCTACGTCTCGCTGACAGAGATCGAGGAGCTGCTGGAGGCGGCTATCGCCTCTTACAACGCGACCCCGCACGGCGGCCTGAACGGCCGCACGCCGCTCGAAGCCGTAGAGCACTCGGTACGTGGCCGCGGCGCCATGCTCAACTGGTTACCCGAGCCCAAGCGACGGACGCTGTGTTTGATGCAGACGCCCAAGCTTGCCACCGTGCGGGGCTA
>JANXWR010000029.1 GCA_025351025.1 Burkholderiales bacterium
TTGCCGGGATAGCCCTCGGCGTACTTGTTGGTGAGCTGGCTGCCTTGCGCCGCCATCACCGCCGGCGAGGCGTAGTTCTCGGAGGCGATCAGCTCGATGTGCTCTTCCTGGCGCCGGTTCTCGCGCTCGATGATCGAGGCGATCTCCGGGTCGGTGTCGGCAAGGATGGTGGGGCTGCGGTGAAACAAGGTCGGCTCCTTCAGCGAGGCGTGCGCACCCGCGAGTCAAGCGGATAGGCTGGCCCAGGCGAACGGCTCGACCGGCGGGTGCTGCGCAACGGCCGACCGCGCTTCCCGGTGGTCGTCCACCTCAGGCCCCAAAGATGGGGCCGAATCGCCAGTCGCGCGGCGCAGAAAGTGTAGCGGACCAGGCCCGGTCGCTAGCGAAGCAGCGCGATCTTCTCCGGCATCGTTCCCGGTTCGGCAGCGGGTTGGGGCAGCGATTCCGTCGCGGCGGTGGGCGCAACCACGGCCGTCGCCGGCGCGTCGCGGTCGGCAGCTTCGGCCACCGCAGGCCGGCGTGCCGGCAGCGGCAGAGGTTTCATTCCAGCCAGCTGGCGCAGGATGTTCTGCTCGACCAGCACCTTGGTGGCATAGCCGCCGTCGTCGCTGTTGGCCGCGCCGACGTAGAAGCGCAGCCCGGCCTCGAGGCTGCCGGCGCGGGCGATGCATTCCTTCAGCACCTGGACGCCGACCCGCAGGTTGGTGACCGGGTCGAAGGCAGCGTGGCTGCCGCCGAAGGCCTCGTACTTGTCGTCGTGCACCTTGGTCATGACCTGCATCAGGCCTTGGGCGCCGACCGGGCTCTGGGCAAACGGGTTGAAGCTCGACTCCACGGCCATGACGGCGAGGATCAGGGTCGGGTCGAGGTTGACCATCTCCCCGACGCGCCAGGCCTCCTGGACCAGGCGGCTCACCGGCTCGGGGGCGACGTGGTAGCGGCGGGCCAGCCAGACGGCCACCGCGGCCTGGGCCCGGCTGAGGTCCTTCGGGTCGACGGCGGTGGCACGGGCGATGGCGTCCGGCTCGCCGAGGTCGGGCTCCTGGACATCGGCGGCCGGCATACGAGCCTCGTGGCGGGCCTGCAGCCAGCTCAGGGTCTCCGCCTCGAGGGCGTGGCGCAGATCGGCGCGGCCGGCGGCGAACAGCACGAAGCCGACGACGGCGAGGCCGAGCAGTGCCAGCGAGTTGTGGCTGACCTCGAGCAGGCCGTGGCCGACGTCGCGCAGAAATACCGAGCCGGAGCCCAGCAACGCGGTGCGCCACGAGGCGACCGTCACTCGGAGTCCATCAAGCTTCATCATCTGTCCATCTCCCTGCCGGCGTCATCTGCCCTGGCGCCGACGCTGGGGACGGTCACGCAAAGCGGCACGGCGATAATTTCCGCCGAGGCGGCGGCCGAGAAGTCGGTAGGCGATCCGGCTGGACTGGCCATCCGCGATCACCGTGCGGCACCGGTCTGGAATGTGATCGGCCCGCGAAACGGCGCGATTCTAGGAAGCCGTTTAATTCCCGGTCAACACTGAAATCTTGGTTCTTTATTATAAACAAGTATGAAATATCGAGATCTTCGAGACTTCCTGGCGACGCTCGAGTCAAGTCACGACCTGGTTCGGGTCGCCGAGCCAGTCTCGGCGCGGCTCGAAATGACAGCGGTCAGTGACTTCGTGCTGCGCCAGGCCGGCCCGGCGCTGCTCTTCGAAAACCCTGTCGGTTACAAAATTCCGGTCCTGGCCAACCTGTTCGGAACCCCCGACCGGGTCGCCAGGGCCATGGGCGCCGCCGACGTCGGCGAGCTCCGCGACATCGGCGAGCTGCTCGCCAACCTCAAGGAGCCCGAGCCGCCGAAGGGCGTCCGCGACGCCGGCCGGCTGCTGCAACTGGCCAAGGCGCTGTGGACGATGCGGCCGGCGACCGTTGGCCGTGCGCCATGCCGTGAGGTCGTTCTCGATGGAGACGCGATCGACCTCGACAGGTTGCCGATCCAGACCTGCTGGCCGGAGGACGCCGGGCCGCTCATCACCTGGGGTCTCGTCATCACGCGCGGTCCGCAGGCCGGCCCGGCCGCCCGGGCCCGCCAGAATCTGGGCATCTACAGGCAACAGGTGATCGGACGCCGCCAGGTGATCATGCGCTGGCTCGCCCACCGCGGCGGCGCGCTCGACTTTCGCGAGTTTGCGAGCATCCGCCCCGGACAGCCGTTTCCGATTGCCGTCGCCCTGGGCGCCGATCCGGCGACCATCCTGGGCGCCGTCACTCCCGTGCCCGACAGCCTGTCGGAGTACCAGTTCGCCGGCCTGCTGCGCGGCTCGCGCACCGAGGTCAGCGACTGCTCGGTCGGCGACGCCGGCGTGATGCTGCAAGCGCCGGCGACCGCCGAGTTCGTCCTCGAAGGGCACATCCCGCCGGCGGCCGCCGGCTTCACCGCGACCAGCGAGCACGGCGTCGCGATGAAGGAAATCGGTGGCTACCTGCATGCGCTTGAAGGACCCTTCGGCGACCACACCGGCTATTACAACGAGGCCGCCTGGTTTCCGGTG
>JANXWR010000054.1 GCA_025351025.1 Burkholderiales bacterium
GTGCCGGCGTCGGCGACGACGTCGACGGCGCGAATCATCGCGTCGGCACCGAAGCCGTAGGTGACGAGCGGCCGCGAGATAATCGGCATGATCGAGCGCACGCCGGGGTCGTCGGCGCAGAGGATCGCGGCGCCGTAGAACGGCATCTTGTGGATGAACTCGACGAAGGCCTGCTTCAGCCTGGCGAAGTCGTGGCCATAGGTGTCCATGTGGTCGGCGTCGATGTTCGTGACGACGGCCATCACCGGCAACAGGTTGAGGAACGACGCGTCCGACTCGTCGGCCTCGACGACGATGTAGTCGCCGGCGCCGAGACGCGCATGCGCGCCGGCGGCGTTGAGCCGCCCGCCGATGACGAAGGTCGGGTCGAGCCCGGCCTCGGCGAGCACGCTGGTGACGAGCGAGGTGGTGGTCGTCTTGCCGTGCGTGCCGGCGATGGCGATGCCTTGCTTCAGGCGCATTAGCTCGGCCAGCATGACGGCGCGCGGCACCACCGGAATGCGTTTGGCGCGGGCGGCGATCACCTCGGGGTTGTCGCCCTTCACCGCGCTCGAGGTGACCACCGCCTCGGCGCCGGCGATATGCGCCGCGTCGTGGCCGATCGCGACCTGGATGCCGAGCTTGGCGAGCGCGCGCGTCGTCGCGCTCGCGCTCTGATCGGAGCCGGTGACGCGGTAGCCGAGGTTGTGCAGCACCTCGGCGATGCCGCTCATGCCGGCGCCGCCGATGCCGACGAAGTGGATCTGCTTGACGGCGTGCTTCATGCCGTGGCCATTGCTTCGATTTCATCGGCCACGCGCGCTGCGGCGTGCGGCCGCGCGAGTGCGCGCGCCTTGGTGGCCATGGCGAGCAGCGCGTCGCGGGTCAGCGTCGCGATCAGCTCGGCAAGCTTCTTCGCCGAAAGCTCGCCCTGCGGCAGGTGAATCGCGGCGCCCTGCCCGGCCATCCAGGCGGCGTTGTCGCGCTGATGCGAGGTGGTGCTGACGACGAGCGGAACGAGCACCGCGGCCACGCCGGCCGCGCACAGCTCGCTCACCGTGATCGCGCCGGCGCGGCAGACGATCAGGTCGCATGCCGCCAGCTCGGTCGCCATGTCGTCGATGAAAGGGCGAACATCGGCCTCGACCGCCTGGCGCCGATAGGCCTCGCGAACGCTCGCGCCGGCCGCCTCGCCCGTCTGGTGCGTGACGCACGGGCGAGCCTCGCCGGCCATCATCGCGATCGCTCCGGGAACACATTCGTTGAGCGCGCGGGCGCCCAAGCTGCCGCCGACGACGAGCAGCCGCAGCGCGCCTTCGCGTCCGGCATAGCGCTCGGCAGGCGCGGCGATCGCCTCGATCTCCTGGCGCACCGGATTGCCGGTCACGACGGCTTTCGCGCCGACCTGGCGCGCGGCGTCGCCCTCGAAGCCGAAAGCGACGCGCCGTGCCGCGGGCAGCAGTGCGCGATTGCTGAGCAACAGGCTCGCATCGGCATTCATCAGCATGAGCGGAAGGCCAAGAAGACGCGCCGCCCAGCCGCCGGGAAAGCAGACGTAGCCGCCCATGCCGAGCACGGCCGAAGCGCGTTGCCGGCGCAGGATCCGCCACGAGGCGACGAACGCGCCGGCCAGGCGCAGAGCACCGACCCCGTTGCCGACGACGCCCTTGCCGCGCACGCCGGCGAAGGCGACGCGATCGAGAGCGATCCCGGCGGCGGGGACGAGGCGGTTCTCCATGCCCGTCGTGGTGCCGAGCCAGCTCACCGTCCAGCCGCGCCGCCGCATCTCGCGCGCGACGGCAAGCCCCGGCATGACATGGCCGCCGGTGCCCGCCGCGATGACGACGAGGTGCCGGCTCATGCACGCCCTCCACGCATGAGCTGCCGATTCTCGATATCGATTCGCAGCACGATCGCCAGCGCGATCATGTTCATGACGATCGCCGAGCCGCCGTAGCTCATCAGCGGCAGCGTCAGTCCCTTGGTCGGCAGCACGCCGAGGTTGACGCCCATGTTGATGAAGGCCTGGCCGCCGAACCAGATGCCGATGCCCTGCGCGAACAGGCCCGCGAAGACGCGCTCGAGGGCGATCGCCTGGCGGCCGATGTGGAACAGGCGTCGGGCGATCCAGAAGAACGCGAAGATGACGCAGGCGACGCCGACGAAGCCGAGCTCCTCGCCGATCACGGCGAGCAGGAAGTCGGTGTGTGCCTCCGGCAGGTAATGCAGCTTCTCGACGCTCGAGCCCAGGCCCTGGCCGAAGATCTCGCCGCGGCCAAAGGCGATCAGCGAG
>JANXWR010000100.1 GCA_025351025.1 Burkholderiales bacterium
GACGCGGACCTTCTTCTGCGGCGACTTGTTTACCCAGCCCGGCAGCGGCGAGCAGGCGTTGACCGACGGGGACATCCTCGGGCCGAGCGAGGGGTTTCGCAGCGCGATGGACTACTACGCCCACACGAAGGAGACGCCTGCGACGCTGGCACGCCTGGCCCTCGAGAAACCGGGCACTCTGGCCTGCATGCACGGTAGTGCGTGGACAGGGGATGGTTCGTCGCTGCTATGCCACTTGGCCGAGGTTTTGGGCAGCGCGAAATAGCAACCCTGCAATCGTAAGCCGCCGCACGGACCCATGTTGCGGCCGCCCGTGCGGGTAGGCTCCCGGCCGCATTGCAATGCTTGGCTGGTCCAGCGCCACTGTGGCGGGTCAGCATCACGTAAATGTGCGATTGCTTCAAGGCATGGAAATGGCGTTGCGGATTGACCGCAGTGGGTCGATCGCGGCCGACGCTCACAGCGCGGTCAACAGCCGGTCTCCGACAGATTGCCGACGTTCAACAGAGGCGCTTAACGGCCTGGCATCAACGAGCTCTTCGCGTACCCGTGCCAGAGAACCACGGCTTGAAACAAGCAGCACAGTGCGTCTGCCGCTCAACGGTGCCGGCCGTCGCTGCTCTCAGGTGTTCTGAGACTCACGTATGCCAATCACCGTCGCGCGCGACAGCTTGTAGTCGCGAGCTACCGCAGAAACCGTATTCCCTTGCGCCAGCCGTGACCGGATCGTCCGCCGTTGAGCCGCCGTGGTCTTCGCTGGACGGCCCATGTGCGTGCCGGCTGCTCGTGCCCGTGCTTGACCCGCTCGCGTACGTTCAATGATCAACTCGCGCTCGAAGTCCGCGACCGCCGCGAGGACCTTGACCATCAGCGCTCCTGATGACGAGGTAAGGTCGAGATTTCCAAGCTGAAGGACGATCAGCTTGATATCTTCCGCGACGCAAAGCTCCACCGTCGCTTGCACGTCGATCGAGTCACGGCCGATGCGGTCGAGCTTGGTCACCACCAGCGTGTCGCCGGCCTCCATCCGCTCGAGCAGCTTCTTGAACCCCGCCCGCATCTGCGCGGGCACGGAGCCAGAGACCTTCTCCTCGACGAACCGTCGGCCATCGACGCGGTAGCCGGCGGCAGCGATCTGCTCGCGCTGGTTCTCTGTCAGCTGGTCGACCGTGGAGACTCGGGCGTAGGCGAACACTCGGGGCATGACACGCTCCTGTGGCGGAAAGTGGTGTCAGTATCTCTTGGCCTGTTGGAAAGTGTCAAGAGCTATCTTTCTGACGTTCCGCTGCGCCCTGTGAGAAAGGGATCACTTGATGACATTCAGAATGTCTGCAACGCAGTTACGACTATCAGCCTGCTCCAAAGCCGCCGGTCGTGAGTGCCGTCAGCCGGCCAGTAGCGGTCGATCGCGAGCAGCCGCTTTCGGGCATTGCGGGTGTGCCATTCCGCCGAGACCTGCTTCGTCCACTTTGAGCCGCTCTGATGCGTGGCGGGATTGACGATCGCTTTGCGCTTTAGTCAGGGTCAGGCTGCTCAGAAAACGGAGCCCGATAAGAGGCCGCTTGACTCCACACGGCATGAGCGCACAGTCGTTCTCGCGGTGGAGTTCCGCGCTCGCTCGAAGGAGGTTCTATGAATGTCGTGCTGCGTTGTCTCCCCCTGCTCGTCGCGCTCGCCCTGCATGCGCCCGCCTACGCTGACGACGACCATGCCCACATGCATGGCGACCACCTCGGCAAGGTCTCGTTCCCGACGAGTTGCGATCCCAAGGTGCAGCCGGCGTTCGAGCGCGCCGTGGCGATGCTCCATTCCTTCTGGTATTCGGCCGGCGAGCAGGCGTTTCGCGACGTGCTCAAGGACGATCCCGGCTGCGCCATCGCGACCTGGGGCATCGCCTCGATCCTGATGTCGAATCCGCTGGCCGGCCAGGGCGCGTCGCCGAAGGGCGCCGAGTCGGCCCTGGCGGCGCTCGAGGAAGGGCGCCGCATCGGCGCCAGGACCGAGCGCGAGCGCGGCTACATCGAGGCCGTGGCCGCGTACTACCAGGACTTCGCCAAGCACAGCGAGCGCGAGCGCCAGGTCGCGCGCGCCAACGCGTTCGAGGCGCTGGCGCAGCGCTATCCCGCCGACGACGAGGCGCAGATCTTCTTCGCGCTCTACACCGCCGGCACGCAGACCCAAGCCGACCAGAGCTACGCC
>JANXWR010000105.1 GCA_025351025.1 Burkholderiales bacterium
TCATGGGAGCGGGCGACGGAAGTGGCCCCCGGCGTCAACGAAAAGAGCATCGACAAGCCCGTCAAGGCAGCGTCGAAAACGGCAGCGAACAGTTCGTTCGGCGCCAACATGCCGCTCATGAGCAGCGCCTTCGATACGGCGATGTGGCTGAGCGCCGCCTGAGCTAGAACGAAGCGGCGAGCCGCAGGTATTCGTCGACCGGCACTTCTTCGGCGCGCCGCTGCGTGTCGAAGTTGCCGGCCGCGCCGCGCTCCTCCAGCCAGCGGCCGAGCGTGTGGCGCAGGAGCTTGCGGCGCTGCGAGAAGGCGACGGTGACGATCTCGCCGAGCAGTCTGGCGTCGACACCCGGAGGCGCCGGCTTCGGCGTCATCCGCACCACCGCCGAATCGACCCGTGGCGGCGGCTCGAAAGCCTCGGGCGCCACATCGAGCACTGCCTCGATGTCGTAGCGCCATTGCAGCATGACGCTCAATCGCCCGTAGTCCTTGCGGCCGGGCGCCGCCGCCATCCGGTCGACGACCTCTTTCTGCAGCATGACGTGCTGGTCGACAACGTGGTCGACCGCCTCGAGCAGGTGAAAGAGGATCGGCGTCGAGATGTTGTAGGGCAGGTTGCCGACGATGCGAAGCCGCCGCGCGCCGGCCTGCCTGGCCGCCAGGGCGACGAAATCGACGCGCAGCACGTCGGCCTCGATCACCTCGAGCCCGGGCGTGCGGCGCAGGCGGGCAGCGAGGTCGCGATCGAGCTCGATGACGGTCAGTGCGCCGCAGCGTTCGAGGAGCGGCCGGGTGATCGCGCCCAAGCCGGGCCCGATCTCGACGATCGCCTCGCCGATCTGCGGCGCGACAGCCCGCACGATCGCATCGATGACCCCAGGGTCGGCGAGAAAGTGCTGGCCGAAACGCTTTCTCGGACGGTGCGACACGAGCGGTCGTGCCAGGTGCGCTATTGCGGCGGGTCGCGCAGCTCGATGTAGGCCCGGCCGCGCAGGTCGCGCAGCCACTCGACGTAGGCCTCTTCGAACTTCTGCTCGCGCAGGATGTTCCTCGCCTGCTCGCGCTGCTGCTTGCGGTCGAGCGTCACCTGGCGCCGATCGACCACCTGCACGAGATGGATGCCGAATCGTGTCGCCACCGGCTCGGAGAGGCCGCCGACGTCGAGCGGGGCGATCGCTTCCTCGAACTCCGGGACGTATTGGCCGGGCGACGACCAGCCGAGGTCGCCGCCTTGTGCCGCGCTGCCGTCTTCCGAGTTGTCGCGCGCGAGCTGCTCGAAGGTCTTGCTGCGCGAGAGGATCTCGCGCCTGAACTGCTCGAGCCGGCGTACCGCCGCCTCGGCGGAAAGCTCGGCGGACGGCCGCAGCAGGATGTGCCGCGTTCGCACCTGCTGGACGCTGAAGGCGTCGATGTCCTTGCGCTCGATCAGCTTGAGGATGTGAAAGCCGGCGCCGCTGCGCAGCAGCTCGGGCGAAATCTCGCCGGACTTCAGCGGCGCGACCGCCTTCACGAACAGGTCGGGCAGACGGTCGGCCGGCCGCATGCCGATCTCGCCGCCCTGGGCCCGGTTGCCGTCTTCGGACAGCTCGCGCGCCACGGTGGTGAAGTCCTCGCCGCCGCGCACCCGCTTCAGTGCCACCAAAGCGCGCTCACGGCGCTCGGCGGCGGCGGCGACGCTCGCCCCTTCCGGCACGGTGACGAGGATCTGCGCGACGTTGTATTGCACCGCGTTGCCGCCGGTGCGACGCTGCTCGATGAGGGCGTCGATGTCTCCATCGCTCACCTTGATGCGGCTCGCCACCTCACGCTCGCGCACGCGCTCGACCATCAGCTGGTCCTTCACGTTCTCGCGGAACTTGGTGTAATCGACGCCCTCCTTCTTCAGCCGGTCGCGCAACTGCGACATCGTCAGCTGATTCTGGGTCGCGACGTTGGCCACGGCGCGATCGATCTCGGACTCGTCGACGCGCGTGCCGCTGTCGCGCGCGTTCGTGATCAGGACGCGCTCGTCGATCAGCTGGTCGAGCGCCTGCTTGCGCAGCGCCGTCGGCGGCGGCAAGGGCGTGCGGTTGCGCGCCGCCTCCTCGCGCACGCGGGCGAGGCGCAGCTGCACCTCGGCGGCGGTGACGAGCTCCTGGTTGACGACGGCGACGATGTAGTCGCCGGTCTGCGCCACGGCGTGGGCGGCGGCGAGGCTCAACGCCATGCTCACCAGGGCGGCCCCGGTACGTCGCCAGGCGGAGTTCGGATCAGTCATAGGGTGTGAACGGTGTGTTCGTGATGCGCTCGTCGCGTAGCAACTGGTAGCCAGGAATATTGTCCTTCAAGACGCTCAGCGGACTCGAGCCGATGCGCGACAGTCCCACCAGCTCGAGTTGCAGCAGCAAACGCGTCGTCGCTTCGCTGCGCCCGGTCGAGAGCCGCTCGACGACGAGCCGGCCGATCCAGCACCCGGCGTCGTACTCGAGGCCGAGGATGGAATCGATGAGCCGGCTGTCGCGCGTGCTGTAGTTGACCCGGCCGACGCTGTAAAGCGTGCCGCCGCAGCCCGCGCCACCGCCGGAACGTTCGCTGCCATCGTTCGAACGTGGCCTGCCATAGACCGGCCACTGCCAGCCGAGTTCCACCTGCTCCGACAGTCCGCGCGACAGCCGGTAGTTCAGGTTGACGGTGCGAAACGGCCCGGGCGAATAGCGAAAGCCGGTGATCGAGCGCTCGATCCGGTGAATGTCGGTGTTGTACTGGGCCTGGGCATCGAAGTTCCAGTCACGCAGCAGCGAGGTCGAGCCGAGGACGAGCAGATCCGAGAAGCGCGTCGTCAGCGGCGGGCCGTCGGGCGTGACGCGCTGATCGCGAAACAGGTAGCGCTGCATGATGCCCAGGCGCAGCGCCTCGGCGCCGGTCTCGAGGTCGAGCACCCGCGACGTGACGCCGGCGGTGAGCTGATGCGAGTCGGAGACGCGATCGATGCCCGAGAACGTGTTCTCGGTGAAGATCGAGTCGAAGTTGAAGTCCTTGCCCGCGGCGTCGAAATTCGGCAGCTCGTCCTGGCGACGGTAGGGCGTGTTGACGTAGAAGAGGCGCGGCTCGAGCGTCTGCCGCACGGCGCGTCCGAACAGGCTGGTCTCGCGCTCCAGCGTCCAGGCGCTGTCGACGCTCAGGGTCGGAATGACGCGCGAGGCGCTGCGCCGGCCGTCGCTGAGCGGCAGATCGACGGCATACGACGCGGCGTTGAACGACAGCTTGGGCACCAGCGTCCAGCCCGGTGAATAGAACGGCCTGCTGACGGTGCCGAGCGCATGCAGGCGCACACCGGTCTGGCGCGGCGCCAGGTAGGTGTCGTCGGGGTTCGAGAAGCGGTTGAACTCGCCTTCGAAGCTGACGTCGAAGCCGCCCTTCCAGGGCGCCGTGTAGCGCGCGCCGATCTGCGGCAACCGCTCGTAGGGCGAGGGGTCGATGCGGGTCGTCGCGTCTGCCGTCTGCAGCACTTGCCAGCGCTGCACGCGGGCGTAGGTCGACCAGTCGCCGAACGGCCGGTTCAGCTGCAGGTCGGTCTGAAGCAGGCGTGGCGTCGGCGTGCGCAGCTCGCCGGGAAAGTCCTTCCAGTAGTCGTCGTCGGAGACGCGCAGCACCTTGGCCTGCGCGAACACGTCGTAGGGCAGAAAGCCCTCGTGGCTGATGCGCAGTGCATAGCGCGAGCGGCCGACCGAGCTGTCGTGCGGCAGCAGCTTGAGGTCGGCCTCGCCGGCGTAGCGCGGCTCGAGGTAGCGGAACTCGCTGTCCAGACCCGGGCCGCGGCGCAGGCTGTCCGAGACGGTGAAGGTGGCGTCGCGGTTCGGCGCGATGTTCCAGTAGTACGGAATCGCCGCCTGCACACCGCTGCGGCTGTCGAGGCCGATGCTCGGCGGCAGGAAGCCCGACTTGCGCTCGTCGTTGAGAGGAAAGCTCAGCACCGGCGAAGCCAGGATCGGCACGCCGTAGAAGCGCAGCACGGCGCCGTGGGCGATGCCTTCGTTGGTCTCGTTGTCGATCTCGATGCGGCTGGCCTTCAGGATCCAGGCCGGCTCCGGGTCGTCCGGCGTGCAGCTCGAATACGTGGCATCGAGGGCGGCTGCGCGCTGGTCGTCGATGAAGTCGATGCGCGTCGCCTTGCCGCCGGCGCCGGTGCGAGCGAAGCGATAGGTCGGGCTGAGAAAGTAGCCCTCGAAGCGCTCGACGCGCAGCTGCAGCTCGGGCCCGAAGAATACGTTGCCGTCGCGGCTGACGACGACGTTGCCGGTAGCCCGGGCGAGATCCTCGGCCTGGTCGTAGCTCAGCCGGTCGGCGCGAATGACGATCGACCCACGCCGGAACTCGACGTCGCCGACCGCTTCGGCGTCGAGGTCGGGGCGGCCATGCAGCTCGCGCGCGCGCAGGATGATGGGCAACTGCCGCCCGGCCTCGCCGTGCGGCGGCGCCTGCAGCGAAGGGGCGCTGCGCAGCTCGATGCCCGAAGCCGCGCTTGCCGCGGCTGCCGGCGCACTGGCTGCGGATGCAGACGCGCTCGCGGCAGATGCCGGCGAGGAAACGGAGGAGGTGGCCTGTGCGGCTGCGCCATCCGCCCAGGCCGCCAGCACTGCGATGGAGAGGATGCGTAGCCGGAAGGCCTGGCAGAGGCGATCGCGCATCGATTTGTAGAATCGATTATCCACGAGGCTCGCGCGTTCGCACCTCGAACGCCCGCCCGCCGACCGTGAGTCCCACCCATTTACACGCCACCATCGCCTGGGCCGACCCGGCCCGCGAGGCCGCGTTTGCGGCCTGGCTGGCAACGGCCGGGCCACGACACGGGATCGTCGCCACGACGCTCCGGCCGGCCTCGAGCGACGCCAGCTTTCGTCGCTATCTGCGCGCCGATGTCGAAGGCGGCGGCAGCGTCATCGTCATGGACGCGCCGCCGCCGCAGGAAGACGTGCGTCCCTTCGTCCACGTCGCCGGCCTGATTGCGAAGGCGGGCCTGCACGCGCCCGCGGTTCTCGAAGCCGACATCATTGATGGCTTCCTGCTCCTCGACGACCTCGGCGATGTTCTCTACCTCGACGCGCTGAAGGCGGCGCAGGCAGAGGGCGACAGCGCCCGCGCCGACGCCTTGATGCGCGACGCGATCGCCGCCCTCGTCACCTGGCAGCTCAAATTGCCCGGCGACGCGCTGCCGCCCTACGACGACGCGCTGCTGCGCCGCGAGCTGGCGCTCTTTCCCGACTGGTGCGTGGCGCGCGAATGCCAGGCCGCGTGGTCGGCGGCCGAGACTGCCATCTGGCAGGCTGCCTGCGACCAGCTCGTCGCAAGCGCACTGGCCCAGCCTCGCGTTGCCGTGCACCGAGACTGGATGCCACGAAACCTGATGGTCGCCACGCCCAACCCCGGCATCCTGGACTTCCAGGACGCGGTGCATGGCCCGATCGCCTACGACATGGCCTCGCTGCTGCGCGACGCCTTCATCTCCTGGGACGAAGCCGAGGAGCTCGACTGGGCGGTACGCTTTTGGGAGGCGGCGCGCGAGGCGAGGCTGCCTGTCGACGCCGACTTCGGCGAGTTCTGGCGCGCGCTCGAGTGGATGGGTCTGCAGCGCCACCTCAAGGTGCTCGGCATCTTCTCGCGGCTCAAGCACCGCGACGGCAAGCCCGCCTACAGCGCCGACCTGCCGCGCTTCTTCGCCTACGCGCACAAGGTGGCGACGCGCTACTCGGTACTGCGCCCGCTGGCGCGCCTGCTCGAGCCGCTGATGGGCGCGACGCGCATCGACGCCTTCCATTGACGATGGCGATGCGGCGGCAGCGCACAGCAGCATGATTCGCCTGACCGAGATTCGCCTGCCGCTCGACCACGCCGAGCCGGCGCTGCGCGGCGCGGCGCTGACGCGACTCGGCATCGCCGACGCCGACCTGCACGCCATGACCGTGTTCAAGCGCGGCTACGACGCGCGCAAGCGTTCGGCCATCGTCCTGGTCTACAGCGTCGATGTCGTGGTGGCCGACGAAGCCGCGGTGCTCGCGCGCCACGCCGACGATCCGCACGTGCGCGCCGCGCCCGACATGGGTTATCGCTTCGTCGCTCATGCGCCGGTCGACTTCGCCGCGAGCGAGAAGCCGCGCCCGGTCATCGTCGGCTTCGGCCCCTGTGGCCTGTTCGCCGCCCTGGTGCTGGCACAGATGGGCTTTCGGCCGCTCGTCCTCGAGCGCGGCCGCGCCGTGCGCGAGCGCACCCAGGACACCTGGGGCCTGTGGCGACGCGGCGTCCTCGACCCGGAGTCGAACGTGCAGTTCGGCGAGGGCGGCGCCGGCACTTTTTCCGACGGCAAGCTGTGGAGCCAGATCAGCGATCCGCACCACCTTACGCGCAAGGTCATCGCCGAGTTCATCGCCGCCGGCGCGCCCGAAGAGATCGCCTTCGTCGCCAAGCCGCACATCGGCACCTTCCGACTCGTCGGCGTCGTCGAGAAGATGCGCCACGAAATCGAGCGGCTGGGCGGTGAGGTGCGCTTCGGCGCGCGCGTCGTCGACCTACGCGTCGAGGCCGGCCGGGTCCGCGGCCTGACCGTCCTGCGTGATGGCGCGCAGGAGGAGATCGACGCCGACCAGGTCGTGCTCGCGCTCGGCCACAGCGCGCGCGACGCCTTCGCCATGCTGCGCGAGCGCGGCGTCGCGATGCAGGCCAAGCCGTTCTCGATCGGCCTTCGCATCGAGCATCCGCAAGGCATCATCGACCGCGCCCGCTTCGGCGTGAAGAACGCCGGCAACCCGCTGCTCGGCGCCGCCGACTACAAGCTCGTGCACCACGCCAGGAACGGCCGCTCGGTCTACAGCTTCTGCATGTGCCCCGGCGGCACCGTCGTCGCCGCGACCTCGGAGCCGGGCCGCGTCGTCACCAACGGCATGAGCCAATACTCGCGCAACGAGCGCAACGCCAATGCCGGCATCGTCGTCGGCATCGCGCCCGAGGACTATCGTGCCGCCGGCACGACGGGCGAGGTCGATCCGCTGGCCGGCATCGCCTTTCAGCGCTTCTGGGAGTCGCGCGCCTTCGTGCTCGGCGGCGAGAGCTATGCAGCGCCGGGTCAGCGCGTCGGCGACTTCCTCGCCGACCGCGCCTCGACGGCCTTCGAGCGCGTCGTTCCGTCGTACAAGCCCGGGGTGCTGCCCACCGACCTCGCCATGCCCGGCAACGAAAGCCTGCCCGGCTATGCCATCGAGGCGATCCGCGAAGCGCTGCCCTTCTTCGCCCGTCAGATTGACGGCTTCGCGATGGCGGACGCGGTGCTCACTGGCGTCGAGACGCGTACCTCGTCGCCGCTGCGCATGCCGCGCGGCAAGGACCTGCAGAGCGTCAATGTCATCGGCCTCTATCCGGCCGGCGAAGGCGCGGGCTATGCGGGCGGCATCATGTCGGCAGCGGTCGACGGCATCGAGGTCGCCGAAGCGATCGCGCTGCAGATCATGGGCACGCCGCCATCACCTGCGCCACCGCGGCCGTGAGCTTCTTGCCGTAAGGGACGTGCAGGAACTCGTTCGGGCCGTGCGCGTTGCTCCTCGGCCCGAGCACGCCGCAGACCATCATCTGCGACTTCGGGAAGCTCTGCTGCAGCATGCTCATGAGCGGGATCGTGCCGCCCTGGCCGATGTAGCCGCAGGGCGCGCCGAAGTGCGCCTGCGACGCCAAGTCGAGCGCCCCTTGCAGCCAGGGCGCGAGGCTGGGCGCGTTCCAGCCGGTGGCGCCTTTGGCACCGCCGCCCCCGTCGGCGCTGAACGTGACTTTGGCGTTGTAGGGCGCGTTGTCCTCGAGCAGCTTCTTCAGCGCCGCCGCGGCTGCGCCGCCGTCGATGAGCGGCGGCGTGCGCAGGCTGAGCTTGAACGCGGTGTACGGACGCAGCACGTTTCCCGCATCCTTCATGGCGGGCATGCCGTCGACCCCGGTCACCGACAGCGTCGGCTTCCAGGTGCGGTTGATGAGCGCTTCGACCGGATCGGTCGTCGTCGGCAGGGTCGGGCCGCCGTCAGCGCCGCAGGCCCAGGGGAAGCGCTTCCAGACCTCGTCGCCGAGGATCTGCGCCGTCGCCCTCGCCTGCTCGAGGCGGTCGGCCGGAATCTCGCAGTGCAGGCTCTGCGGCAGGAGGCGGCCGGTCTTCGAGTCCTCGAGCCGGTCGAGCACCTGGCGCAGGATGCGAAAGCTCGATGGCACCAGGCCGCTGGCGTCGCCCGAATGCACGCCTTCGGTCAGGATCTCGACCTTGAGCGTGCCGGTGACGTTGCCGCGCAGACTGGTCGTGAGCCAGAGCTGGTCGTAGTTGCCGGCGCCGCTGTCGAGGCAGACGACGAGCGAGACTTGGCCGAGCCGGTCCTTCAGCGCATCGACGTAGTAGGGCAAATCGGGCGAGCCGCTTTCCTCGCAGCTCTCGACGATGCCGACGCACCTTGGCCGCGCGATGCCCTGCTTGTCGAGCGCCTGGATCGCCGTGATCGCGGCGTAGATCGCATAGCCATCGTCGGCGCCGCCGCGCCCGTACAGCAGGCCGCCTTCGTAGCGAGGCGTCCACGGCCCGAAGCCGTTCTTCCAGCCGTTGAACTCGGGCTGCTTGTCGAGGTGGCCGTAGAGGCAGATCGTCTCGGCGCCGGCGTCGTTGCCGCCCGGCCGGGTCGCGGGGACCTCGAAGAAGATGACCGGCGTGCGGCCTTCGAGGCGGATCACCTCGAGCTTCAGACCGGCGACGTTCTGCTTCTCGACCCAGGCCGCGGCGTCGCGCACGACGTGGTCGATGAAGCCGTGCTGCTGCCACTCGGCGTCGAACATCGGGCTCTTCGCCGGCACGGTGATGTAGTTCGTGAGTGCCGGGACGATCTCGTCGTCCCAGACGCGCTCGGCAAAGCGGCCGAGCAGCTCGGCCTCGTCGGCCTGCACCGGCATGTGGGGATCGCGTGCGTTCATCGCGGGCTCCTGGAAGGCGAAACAGGCAGTGTATCGAGCCAGCTCCCGAGCACCGATAACACCTCGGCCTGTTCGGGTTCGTTGAAGATCTCGTGGAAGAGCGTGGCGAAGACCCGCGTCGTCACGATGTCCTTCGGTGCCGCCGCCGCAAAGGCGGCGCTGCCCGCCGGCGCGACGCAGCGGTCGCTGCCGGCGTAGAGCAGGAGCGTCGGCACCTTCCAGAGCGGCGCGTCATGGCGAACGAAGTCGTCGCCCTCGACAATGAAGCGGGCCAGACGCGGCGCGATCCGGTCGTGCACGAGCGGGTCGGCCCGGTAAGCGGCAACCACGGCAGGGTCACGCGAGATCCACGCCGGATCGAGTCCGTTGCCGACGGCGAGATCCGGCGCGAGCGGCCCCAGAACCGCGAGCATCAACTTTTGCAGCGTATTCATCCCCGGATCGAAAACCGGCGAGGAGAGCACCAGCGCATCGACCGGACGCGACCAGGCGGCGAACGGTGGAAACGCCCCCGCGACGAAGCGCGCCGCGACCAGGCCGCCGAGGCTGTGCCCGAGCAGGACGAGCGGGCCCGCACGCTTGGCGCGCGCGGCGTCGATCACCTGAGCGAGATCGACGAGCAGATCGTCGCCGCGGCAAAGCCGCCCGCGCTCGCCCTCGCTCTTGCCGTGACCGCGCTGGTCGTAGGCGACGACGCGCCACCGGTGCTCGTTGAGAAAGGCGGCGACGTGCTCGTAGCGGCCGATGTGCTCACCGAGCCCGTGGACGAGGACAATCGTGCCTGTCGCATCCGCGCACGGCCACTCCCGGCCGCGCAAGGTCAATCCGTCCCTCGTCTCGAGCAGCTTGTCCACTTCGACCTCCGATGCCATGAACGACCACAGCGAATTCTTCGAACTTTCGCACGACGGCCATGTCGCGCACCTGAAGCTCAGCCGGCCCGAGCGCATGAACACCATGACGCTGGCCTTCTTCCCGGCGATTCGCGACGCCGTTCGCGGCCTCGGCAGCGAAGGCAAGACGGGGGCTCTCGTCATCTCGTCGACCGGCAAGCATTTCTCTGCCGGCATGGCGCTCGACGTCTTCGCGGCCGGCGAAAGCACGCTCACGGTGAGCACCGCGCGAGACCGGCTTGCATTCCAGGAGTCGCTGAGAAAGCTGATGGACTGCTTCACCGCGCTCGACGAAGCGAATTTCCCGGTGATCTGCGCGATCCAGGGCGGTTGCATCGGCGGCGCGCTCGACCTGGCGACGGCCTGCGACATCCGGGTGTGCAGCGCCGACGCCTTCTTCACGCTGCAGGAGATCACGGTCGGCATGGCCGCCGACCTGGGCACCCTGCAACGCCTGCCGAAGATCGTGCCGCAGGGCGTGGCGCGCGAGATGGCCTACACCGGCGAGCGCCTCGGCGCCGAGCGGGCGCTCGCGGTCGGCCTGGTCAACGCCGTGCTGCCCGACGCCGACGCCTTGCTCGCACGCGCCATGGCGCTCGCCGAGACCATCGCCTCGAAGTCGCCGCTCGCCGTCGCCGCCAGCAAGCTCGCCATCAACCATGCCCGCGACCATTCGACGGCATCGGCCCTGCACCAGATGACGCTGCTGCAAAGCGCCATCTTCGACACCGGCGAGATGGCCACGGCGATCGCGGCGTGGAAAGAGAAGCGGACCGCAGACTTCGATCCGCTGCTGCCCACGGCGTCGGCCTGACCGCGGGCCCGCGATGCTGTCGTGGATGTCGGCCACCGACGTGGCCTTCAGCATGGTCGCCGTCATGCAGGCGGTGCTGGCCGGCGTCTGGCTGCTCGGCACCTGGCTGCTCGGCGACACGCGGCGCTCCGCCGTCCATTGGGCGGGCTTTTCGGCCTTCAGCGCGCTCAGCTTCGTGCTCCTGGTGATGGCGTTGCACGCCGGCACGCCCGGCCGCGCCGAGCTGCTGCGCGCCGGCGGCAACCTGTCGTGGGTGGCGGCGGTGATCGCGCTGCAACGCGGCGTCTGGCTGTTCGTGGGTCGTCCGGCCGGCGTCGTCCTTCATGCCTGTGTGATCGTCGCAGCACTGCTCGGTTCCTGGGTCGGTCTGTCGCCGACCGGCGGCAGCGTTCGCATCGCCAGGCTGTCGGGCCTGCTCGGGCTGATGGTCGTCATGATCGCGCGCGACCTCCATGTCTACGCACGCGACGCCTTGCACCTGCGCTGGCCCTGGGTCACGCCGCTGCCGGCGATCCTGGCGGCCGCCGCCTTCGCCTTCCGGGGCGTGCGCGTGCTGGTCTGGCCGGACACGGTGGCCACCGAGATGACGACCGACAGCGCGCTCAACGTCGTCTCGGCGTTCAGCTACATGATCATCGTGCTGAGCTTTCACGCGGCGCTGATCGCGATGGTCCTCGGCCGCCTGGTGGCCGATCTTCGGCATCGATCGCGGCACGACGGGCTGACCGGCCTGCTCAACCGGCGCGCCATCGAAGAAGGCATCGAGGCGCAGATCCGGCGCAGCTTGCGCAGCGGCGAAGCGTTCTCGGTGCTGATGCTCGACCTCGATCATTTCAAGTCGATCAACGACCGCTTTGGCCACGCTGCCGGCGACCGTGCCCTCAGGCATGTCGCGACCGTGCTGCTCTCCGGCGTGCGCGACGTCGACGACATCGCCCGCATCGGCGGCGAGGAGTTCCTGGCCCTGATGCCCGGCGCCACGCTCGACGCGGTGATGCCGGTGGCCGAACGGCTGCGCGAGCAACTCGCCGCCCAACCCTTGCATTTCGACGGGACGATCGTCGCTGTGACGATGAGCATCGGGGTCGCTCAATGGAACGACCCGGCCGACGACGTGTCGCGCCTGCTCGTGCGCGCCGATGCCGCGCTCTACCAAGCCAAGCAGCAAGGTCGCAACCGCGTCGTCGCGGCGAGCGTCGAGCCGCCGGCGACCTTCCGCGCCGATGCCGCGGCAGCGTCGCAGGTCCTCTCAGCGGGCCGGCGCTGACGCCGTCGTCGCCGGCGCGTCGTCGCTCCAGCCGCCGCCCAGCACCCGATACAGGGCGACGAGGTTCTGCAGCTGCAGGGCCCGCGTCTGCACCAGGGCCTGTTGCGCCGCGAAGAGCGAGCGTTGCGCATCGAGCGCATCGAGATAGCTCGCGGCGCCGGCGCGGTAGCGCAGGTCGGCGAGCTTGTAGCTGATGGCCAATGCATTGGTCTGCGCCGCCTGCGCCCGTAGCTGCTCGCCGAGCGTGGCGCGACCCGCCAGGGCATCGGAGACCTCGCGGAACGCGGTCTGGATCGCCTTCTCGTATTGCGCCACCGCGATGTCGCGATTGACCTTGGCGACCTCGAGGTTGGCGCGGTCGCGGCCGGCATCGAAGAGCGGCTGCAGCAGCTGGCCGGTGCCGGTGAAGGCCCAGCTGCCGCTCTTGAACAGGCCCGACAGCTCGGTGCTCGCGGTGCCAAAGCTGGCGGTCAGCGAAATCCTCGGGAAGAAGGCGGCGCGTGCGGCGCCGATGTTGGCGTTGGCCGAGAGCAGCAGCTGTTCGGCAGCGCGGATGTCGGGGCGACGCTCGAGCAGCTCGGAAGGCAGCCCCGCCGGCAGGTCCGTCGTGAGCTGCTTGTCGTCGAGCGGCAAGGGCGGCGGCAGGTCGGCGGGCAGAGGCTGGCCGACGAGCAGCTGCAGCGCGTTCTCGTCGAGGGCGCGCTGACGCAACGACTGCGCGAGCGCGACGCGCGCGCCCTCGAGCAGCGATTCCGCTTGCCGGTAGTCGAGCTCCGACGAGGCGCCGTTGTCGAAGCGCAGCTTGGTCAGGCGCGTCGAGTCCTCGCGCGTCGCCAGCGTCTGCCGCGTCACGGCGAGCAGCTCGTCGTCGGCGACCAACGCAAGGTAGGCGGTCGCGACCGAACCGACGAGGCTGATCTGCACTGCCTTCCTCGTCTCGGTCGTCGCGAAATATTGATCGAGTGCGGCTTCGCTCAGGTCGTGAACCCGCCCGAACAGGTCGAGCTCGTAGCCGGTGACGGCGAGGCCGACCGCGTAGGTCGTGATCAGCTTGCCGGTCGAGCCCGGCTGGCGCGACACGGTGCCGCCGACGCCGACGCTCGGCAATTGGTCGGCGCGGCGCACGTCGTAGAGGGCGCGCGTCTGCTCGATGTTGAGCACGGCGACGCGCAGGTCGCGGTTGTTGGCGAGCGCGATCTCGACGAGGTGGCGCAGGCGCGGATCAGCAAAGAATTGCGGCCAACCGAGCTCGACGGCGGCGACGCTCCCCGCGCCGGCGGCCAGCGTCATCTCCGGCGCGTAGCTCGACGGGATCGGCGCGGCCGGGCGCTCGTAGCGCGGGATGAACGAGCCGCATCCGCCCAGCGCGAGCAGCGAGACGCAGGCGAGCGCGGTCAGGTGGCGATCAGACATGGCCGCTTTCCCCTCGTGTCGCGGCGGCCGCCGTCGTCGGCTCGATCTTCTTCGGCGCACCGCGCACGCCGCCGCCCTTGAAGATGCTGCGCACGACGACGAAGAAGACCGGCACGAAGAAGATCGCCAGGAAGGTCGCCGTGAACATGCCGGCCATGACGCCGGTGCCGATCGCGCGCTGGCTTGCCGAGCCAGCGCCCGACGAAACGACCAGCGGCAGCACGCCCAGGATGAAGGCGATCGAGGTCATGAGGATCGGCCGGAAGCGCAGGTGCACCGCCTCGAGGGTCGCCTCGATCAGATCCTTGCCTTCGGCATGCAGGTCCTTGGCGAACTCGATGATAAGGATCGCGTTCTTCGCCGACAGGCCGATGACGGTGATCAGGCCCACCTTGAAGAACACATCGTTCGGCATGTCGCGAAAAGTCGCACCGAGCACCGCGCCGAGCACGCCGAGCGGCACTGCGAGCAGCACCGCGAACGGGATCGACCAGCTTTCGTAGAGCGCCGAGAGGCAAAGGAAGACGGCGAGCAGCGAGAAGCCGAGCAGCAGGGTCGCGGTCGAGCCCGAGAGCCGCTCCTCGCGCGACTGGCCGGTCCACTCGTAGGCGAAGCCCGCCGGCAACTGACCGGCGAGCTTTTCCATCTCGTCCATCGCGTCGCCGGTCGAGTAGCCCGGCGCGGCGTCGCCGGCCAGGCGCATCGCCGGATAGCCGTTGTAGCGGATCGTCTGGATCGGCCCGGTGATCCAGCGCGTCGTCGCCAGCGCCGACATCGGCACCGGTTTGCCCTGGTTATTGATGACGTTCAGGCGCAGCAGGTCGTCGGGATCCATGCGATCCGGCGCGTCGGCCTGCACGACGACGCGCTGCAGCCGGCCGGCGTTCGGAAAGTCGTTGACGTAGGCCGAGCCCAGCGCCGTCGAGAGCACGGCATTGATGTTGTCGAACGAGACACCGAGCGCGCTGGCGCGGTCGCGGTCGATGTCGAGCTGGACCTGCGGCGCGTCTTCCAGGCCGTTCGGCCGCACGCCTGCGAGCACTTTGCTTTGCGCCGCCATGCCAAGTAACTGGTTGCGCGCCGCGACCAAGGCGACGTGACCGTTGCTGCCGCGATCCTCGAGGCGAAAGTCGAAGCCGGTCGCGGTGCCCAGCTCGGGGATGGCCGGCGGCACGAGGGCGAAGATGAAGGCGTCGCG